>JAJFMO010000464.1 GCA_020697475.1 Paenibacillaceae bacterium
CGGATGGGGCAAATAGGTTTTGCCGTTGTATTCGCAAGGCACGCCTTGCAGACGTTGCGGTATGGCCGTGCGGGTAAAGTACCCTTCGCTAAGAAACATCGGCACGACGAGCACGCGCCCTGCAACGGCCAGCCGGCTCGCCTCCGCCGCCACCGTATCGGGCAGCAGCGTGGCGTACGCCGCTTGCTTGAATCGCCACTCCTGCTGCAGCTGGGAGGCGACGCTCCGCAGCACACGCTCCCATTCGCCGCGCAAGCCCGCTTCGCCGTTGCCGTGCCCGATGAGCAGCAGGCTCTCCCTCTCCGGAGCAACCGACAGCTCCGTCAAGCGATCCGCCACGATGCGCACGACTTCCGGCGCGTCGTTCAGCGGCTCGCACCAGATGATCCGGGCCTTTCGACCATTCGGCCTCGACCCCACACCCAGCATTTCGCGAATTTCTCCTATGTGCCCGCTCCCCGACGAAACGAACAGCGGCACCGCCAGAATCCGCTCCGCTCCCGCCTGCTCCAAGGCGGCCAATTGCCGCGGGATGCTCTGCTCCTCCACGCCTCCGAGATAGGCGACTCGTACCGGGAGTGGAAGGTTCGCTAGCCGTACGGCCTCCTCGACCATCTCCATCCAAGCCGGATGGGGGGAGCCATGAGCAATCACCAGCACCGCCTGTTGCTCCATCTGCACCGTCTCCTTTTTACCGAAACTGTCAAAAGCGAACCCCGCCTCAAACGCTGACGGAGTTCTAACCCGTTAAGGGCGCTGGAGGCAACCGTCCAGGATCACCATGACCGCCATCCGATTCTAACGCTTGTGGGCGACGCTATTTGGGGTGTTTTTGCCTGTTTCCGGATTGTAACGACTGTGAGAAACGCTATTCCGCTGTTTTGCCGGTGAATTGGATCTAAAAAGCTAAAATAACACACGTGGTGATCGTTAGAGTGAGTAACGTCACATTTTATCTCAAATAACATCGCTGGTAATCGTTACATGAGACGAGGCGCTTCACCCAGCCGTTCCGCGTCCCTCACCCGCAAGCTCCGCCTCCGCGATCAGCCGCTCTGCGTCCTCGTCCCGCTCCTGCCAACGGTGCTCGCGCGTCAATTCAAACAGCGAATCGTCCGCCAATCGCGTGAGCAACAACTGACGCTCTCTTCCTGGCGGGAGCCGCCGGAGAACTTCCTGCCGAATCCGCCCAAGGAAGGCAAGATGCTCCCCGTACTCCGGGCCAATGAGCTCCTGTAACCGCTCCTTGACCTTTTTCGCGAATCCAGGATGTTGACCTTCCGTACTTATCGCGATCCGCAGATCGCCTTGCTCCACCACAGCGGGGACGGTGAACGTGCACTGCGACGGCGCATCAGCCACATTCACCAAGGCACGCCCGCCGGCGTCGGCAGCAACCCGCGCGTTCACCGACGGATTGTCGGTCGCTGCAAAAACCAACTCCGCTCCCGCCGTATCCCCCGGCGCAAATCCGCGGCGCAGCCACTCGATCGCCCCGTCCGCCGCCAACTGTGCAAGCCCCGCTGTACATTCCGGACTGACCACTTTCACTCGCGCGCCGCTTTCAAGCAGCCCCGCCACCTTCCGCTCCGCGACCCGCCCGCCGCCGACCACCACGCAACGCTTGCCGTCAATCGCCAGCACAACCGGGTACCCTCGCGCCATCGCCGCACCTCCTCCAATCGCCTGCCTTAACCGCCCATCCTAATCTCCCGCGGCTCTAAGCCCCTGCACCAACACCTCGGCCACCTCAGGCCGGGTAAACTTCGGCGAAGGCTTGCGCCCCTCCCGCAACAAAGCGCGAACCTTCGTGCCCGAGAGGATGTAGCGATCCTCCTCCGAATGAGGACACGTCTTCTCCGAAGCCATCCCGTCGCATTTTTCACAGTAGAAACTATTTTCGAAAAATAAAGGCTGAATCCCCAGTTCCTCCCGCGAAAAATGACTGAAAATATGCTGCGAATCGTACGTCCCGTAATAATTCCCTACCCCGGCGTGGTCCCTTCCGACGACAAAATGCGTGCAGCCGAAGTTTTTCCGCACCAGAGCGTGAAACACCGCCTCCCGCGGTCCCGCATACCTCATTGCCGCAGGATATGCGGCGAAGAAGACGCGCTCTTGCAAGTAGTAGTTACGAAGCAATACCTGGTAGCTTCGCATCCGGACATCGGCGGGGATATCGTCACTCTTCGTCTCCCCGACCAGCGGATTGAGGAACAGCCCGTCGACCGACTCCAGCGCACACTTTTGTATATACTCGTGGGCCCGATGAATCGGATTGCGCGTCTGAAACCCGACGACCGTCGACCAGCCGCGCAAGGCGAATTGCTCCCGCGTCTCGACCGGATCGAGATAAAACTCCGTAAATTCAGCAGGCTTAGCACGATTCAGCAGTGTAACCGGCCCGGCCAAATTCACGTCCTCTTTCTCAAAAAGCTTCCTCACCCCGGGATGTGCCTCGTCCGTCGTGCGAAACACCGCCTCCGCCTCGCGCCGCTTATCCGGCCGGTACACCTCTTCCACCGCCAACGTGCCGTAAATCACTCCGTCCGCGCCGATCAAGGCAACCTTTTCCCCAATCGTCAATGTCTCAGCCAGCTTCTCCGAAATCGGCAACGTCACAGGAATCGTCCAAACTTCTCCGGTCGCAAGCCGCATATGATCCAGAATGCTTTCCCAGTCCGCCCGGCCTTGAAAGCCGGTCAGCGGCGAGAACGCCCCGTTGCCGATCAACTGCAAATCCGACAACGCCCAATCGGACAGCTCCACCTTGGGAAGCGTCGCCGCCTCGGCCAACGCCTGCAGACGTTCGCGGCCGTCCAACTCCCGGTTCACCAGTGTCCCTCCATGGGGAGCAATAAGCTGCCCCGAATGATGCGCCATAACTTTTTCCACCTCCATACATCACTTGTGCAAACCGCATTCCGTTTTCGCCGTATTTGCCCAACGTCCGCTGCGCGGATCTTCCCCAGGCTTCACCGGCCGGGTGCAATGAAGGCAACCGATGCTCGGATACCCTTGGTCGTGCAAAGGATTGTAAGGGACATCGCGCTCCCGGATATAGTCCCACACCTGCTCCGATGTCCAGAAAGCGAGCGGGTTGACTTTAACCAGCTCGAACTTCGCATCCCACTCGAACACTTGCGTGCCGGCCCGGGTCGGCGCCTGATCGCGGCGAACGCCGGTCACCCAGCCGTCGAATTTCGACAGCGTCTGCGTAAGCGGGCGAATTTTGCGCAAGCTGCAGCATTCGTCGGGATTGCGCTCCCACAGCCGCTCCCCGTAGCTCGCCGCCTGCGCCTCCAAGCTTAATTCCGGCCGCACCTGCAGCAAATTCGGAATCCCGTACCGCCGCACCGCGCGATCCCGCAACTCGTACGACTCCGCGAACAGCACATCGGTATCCAAGTAAAACACCGAAGCCCCCGGCTCGACCTCCATGATCATATCCAAGAGCGCCATATCTTCCGCCCCGAAGCTGCACGCGAACGTCAAGTTCGGGATCCGCTCATAAGCGGTACGGACAATTTGTTGCGGACCGGCGTCTGCGCTATTTTCCAATAATCTCTCGATTGCCTGCCTATCCATATGCCTCGTCTCCTCGCTTATCCAAAAAACCAAACAGCGGCACAAACCGACTCCGATCGGTCTATGCCGCCTCCAGTTTTTCCGGTCAGCGCCATTCGTCATATTCCACTATTTTAGGCGAATTTTCTCATTCTTCTCGATTTGAATCACTTTGCCGTCCTGCACATCTTGCCATTGCTGTACGTCTCCCATACCACCCCTCCCCCGGCTCATACAAATTTTACGTCGGGAATAGCTATATTCTAATCAGCGCCACGTTTAATGTCAAGTATTTTTATCGGATTTGTGGGTTATATGAAAAGCAAGCCGGATTACAAGATTTGCTGCAAGATTTACCCGGATTCCGCCCTTCTATTTTTTTGTCATGACTAAGGTTGTCCTTTCATACAGATAGAGCATCGAAGCATTTGGGAGGGGGATTCCGCATGACTCTGCAACATCGACTCTATCAGAAAGCGTACTGTTCCACGCTAGATTGGAAATCCGGGGTCGTACTGCTCCATGAGAAGGTCGCGACGTTGGCCAAACAAGCGGCAAGAACCGGGGATCACCCCGGCAAGCAGTTGGAACTCGAATTGCGCGCTTTGAAAATATTGCAGTTTCTGATGGCCAACATCGCCCAGGCGAAAGAGCAACCCGCCGCCGATCGGCGAATATGCGGGCAATTGCTTCGGGAGTACGGACATTGTGCGTTATACCTCTCCGAGGGCAAAGATTTGGAGGCGGCATCCGTCGTGCACCGGTTGTTGAAGACATAAAGCGTGAACGAGTTATTTTTTAGAAAAGGGGAAAAAGATAACGATGGATTTCAGCAGCATTCTGCAAGCATCTTATCGGCTTCAAACGCTGTCGGCCCGCAACGATGTTCTGCTTAACCAACTGTCCACGGGCCAGAAAGTGAATTCGCCCGCGGACAATCCAACGATGTTCTATCGCATCAGCCGCCTGCAATCCCAGCTGAACGACTATTCCACGTATCTCGATCAGATGGATGAAGGCAATTCCGTGCTCTCGCTGATCACGGACTCCGTCGGTTCGCAGATGGATATTTTGGGGCAAATGCAAGATTTGGCTGAGCAGGCGCAGGATAATTCGCTTACGTCGGATGAGCGGGATTCGCTGCAAGATCAGATGGACCTGTATCAAGCTGAGCTGGACGAGATCGTCTCGCAGACGTCATTCGACGGGTCAAGTTCCTTGCTGGACGGCCAGTATGCCACCGACCCCTACTCCATCTCCACCGGTCCGGGCCAAACGTTCGATCTGTATATCCCGGCCACCGATACCGACAGCCTCGGGGTCGACGGAACGCTCTCCTTAAGCAGCAAAAATAACGCAAAGACCACAGCCGATACGATCGACGACGCGATCGATCAGTTGCAGTCCGTTCAGGATTCGTTCGGGGCGAATCAGTTTATTCTGCAATCGCGGCAATCGCTCACGGAAAATACGCAAACCGTACTCCAGCAGCTGGTGGACGACTACCAAGAGGTTGATCCGGTGCAAGTAACGGCTGAGCTGAACCGCAACCAACTGTTGCAGCAATATAGCTTGGCGGCCATCGCTTCCCTTCAGCAGGCGGACCAGACGATGTTTCGCTATTTATTCCCATACGGCTAATCAGACGTTAATCAGACAAGTGCCAGTACGCAATCCGTTCTCTTCTCCAAGTATACGTAATGAACAGCTCGTTGCCTCTGGCCACGATTGCCGGATAAGAATACTCCCCCGGTTCCTGTTCCAAAATGATTTCATCCTTCCACGTCACGCCATTATCCGAGGAAAACCGAACGACGAGGGGGGTTCTTACCCCCTTTGCACTCACCGGGTTATACACGAGCGCCAAATCGCCGTTATCGATCTTGACCAGATCAATTCCGCTGTTGTTGTTCGGGAGATCCGTAGGATACGCTTCACACCAGGTTTCCCCGAGATCCCGGGAATCGCTTCGATAAATACTCCCGCCTGTGCTCCGCAG
>JAJFMO010000027.1 GCA_020697475.1 Paenibacillaceae bacterium
TATTCACAATGGGACGGTACGACCAAGACGACCGGCAGCGGGGTGATAGTCAATTCGGATACGTTCACGCTCGATCTTCCGGCGAAGACGATCACGTTGGTCTCGATCCCGAATATTTACCCGACCGAAGTCGATGATACGGCGGCTACGTTTGCAGGGAGCGGGTGGGCGATCACGAACAGTCGGCTCAACTACGAGGGAAGCTCGCAAGGTTCCAGCACGTCGGGCGACACCGCCACGTATACGTTCAACGGCACGGGCATCGATTGGGTCGGCTCGATCGCCAACAATCACGGCAAGGCGGAAGTATACATTGACGGAGTGTTGGATGCGACGGTCGACAATTATTCAGCGGATTATTTGCAGCAGCAAGTGAAGTATTCCAAGACCGGTTTGTCTAATGGAACGCATACGATCATGATTAAGGTTCTCCATACGAAAAATGCTTCGTCCACCGGCTACAAGCAAAACGTCGACGGGTTTTACGTGCACTAAGAATCCTTCGGCTTGTTCGCTGTCGGTTCGTTTGTTTCGCACTCGATCTTCCCCTATAATGGGGGGTACGATATCAGAGGCGAAATGAGGGACCCTTATGAACGGCGGATTTCATGCACTTGGCATTGGCGAACCATGGCTCGGCAAGCTCGCGGCGGCGGGCATTGTCGAGCCTACGTCCGTTCAGGCGGAGGCGATTCCGGCGGTGTTGCGCGGAGCGGATGTGATCGCACAATCGCAGACGGGCACCGGCAAGACGCTCGCTTACTTGCTTCCGATCCTGCAGCGGTTGGATTCGAAGGAGAAAGCGGTGCAGGCGGCAGTGATTGTGCCGACCCGCGAGCTCGGCATGCAGATCGTGCGGGTGGCCGAGCAGCTGATGGACGGCACCGGGCTGCGGGTACAGCCGCTGATCGGAGGAGCTGCGCTTGGCCGGCAGGTGGAGAAGCTGAAGCTTCATCCGCAGCTCGTCGTAGGGACGCCGGGACGGATGATGGAGCTGGTGAAAGTGCGCAAGCTTGGAATGCACGGGGTGCGCACGATGGTCGTCGATGAGGTGGACCAGGTGCTCGATCTCGGTTCGCTGCATGAAGTGGAGGCGCTGCTGAAAGGCTCGAAGCAGGATCGGCAAGTGTTGTTTTTCTCGGCAACGGTGCCGGATGAGGTGGCGCAGACGGCCGAACGCTGGATGAACGAGCCGGTGCGAATCGCTGTCGATCCGGGTCAACGGACGGCGAAGTCTCTTGCGCATTGGTATGTCGTTTGCGAGGAGCGGGATAAAATCGATACACTTCGGCGCATCGTGCGTTCGGTGAATCCACGTTCGGCTATCGTGTTCACCAACGAAGTGGATCGGCTCGCGGAAGTGGTGTCCAAGCTCAAGTATGCCGACCTGTCGATCGAGGCGCTGTACAGCGAGGCGGGCAAGCAGGAGCGGGCGAATGTGATGAAGTCGTTTCGCGATGGGCGGTTTCAGTTGTTGTTGGCAACCGATGTGGCGGCGCGGGGACTCGATATCGAGGGTGTGTCGCTGGTCGTGAACCTCGATTTGCCGATCGACGCCGATCATTATGTGCATCGAGCCGGTCGGACGGGCCGCATGGGGCGACCGGGCACGGTGATTTCAATTGCCGGGCCGCGGCAGAAGTTTATTATCGACAAGTTTGCCAAGGCGCTTAGTATTGTGTTTGAACCGAAGGCGTTGTTCCGGGGGGGAATCGTCGATCCCGCCCAAGATCGCAGCGCGGATGCTCGACGACGGCGGCAAGCCGAAGCGGCCCGCGAGCGTGAGCGGGTGCAGGTGCACGCGGCTGCGCCGGGATCGGCGTCGTCCGGCGGTCGTGTCGGAACCGGCACGAAAGGTGAAACCGATCGGAAGGGCGCGACCAGTGGGGCGACGAACTATGGCGCTAAAGCCGGGCGCCCGAACCCGGCCAAGGCGGCGGGTGGAGATCGGCTTCGTCCTCCGGGAACCGGGAAGAAAGCTGCCGCCGCCTCGGGCGGTAATGCCGGCCGCAAATCGCGGCGGGACAAAACCCCGGAAGAGCGCAAAAACATCGGCGCGCCTCGCTGGCTGAAATCCAAGCCTCCGCGCTGATGGCGTACTGAACCAACTTTAACTCTAACGATTGCCACAGCTGCTATTTGAGACAAATTGTCCGACTTTTCATTCTAACGATTGCCACAATCGCTATTTGCGAAATTTGGCTCCTTTTCGGGCGGAAAAGCCAAAATAGGCTCGCCTGCAATCGTTTGAACGTCGGAGATGTTCTATTGCTGCAAATAGCGTTTATTGTAAGCGTTAGAACGGACGGATGGTGAAACCTGCTCAAGAACGGGATTGAGTAGTGCCGATTAGCGGCAATAACTGTTACGAGGAGCGATGAGGATGGACCTAACAGGGAAAAAAGTGCTGGCGTTTACCGATGAGGAATTCGAGGATTTGGAAATGTGGTATCCGGTGTTGCGTCTACGGGAAGCGGGAGCGGTGGTGCATGTGGCCGGTGCGAAAGCGGGGTCCGTGTATCACGGCAAATACGGGGTGCCGCTGCAGTCCGACTATGCATTCAATGATGTCCGTTCGCAAGACTACGACGGGCTTTACGTCCCTGGCGGCTGGGCACCGGACAAGATGAGGCGCGTCCCCGACGTCCTCCGGCTTACCCAGGAGTTCCATCGCGACAACAAACCGATCGCACAAATTTGTCATGCCGGCTGGGTGCTGATCTCCGCGAAAATCGTCTCAGGCTACCGGATGACTTCCACCCCCGGCATCAAGGACGACCTGGAAAACGCCGGCGCCATTTGGGTGGACGAGGAGGTTGTCGTCGACCGCAACATCGTGTCGGGACGCCGCCCGCCGGACTTGCCGGCTTTCATGAGGGAGTTCATTCGCCTGCTTGGCAGCCGTTCGAGTTGAGTCCCCACCCTTACCAATTCAAGTGCAAAAATGCACAATAAATTTGAGTAAACAGCCTCTCATTTGATTTCAAATGCAAAAGTGCACTTCAAATCGGGACTTCGCAAAACGCAGCCCGATTGAAGTGCACTTTTACACTTTATTTTGAATATTGCACTCAATCCTCGAATTCAAGTGCACTTTTGCTTCTCAAGACGCTCCGACTTGCAGCAGCTTCTCCAGATGTTTGATCGACGGCGTCAGTACGGCGATGAAGTATGCTTCGCGCATCCGCCGCGAGGGGTCGCTGTGCAACACATAGCCCGCGCCGCCGCAATGGAGGAAGTCCGCTTGCACCGCCTCCAGCGCCAGATACGCGGAGTCGAGCCGGGTGCGCAGCACCTCTTGCCAGTACGCTTCAGCCACCTCGCCACCATCACCCGCGCCAGCGCTGTCGCCTTGCTCCGCCAGCCGATACGCCTGCTCGCGCAGTGCCAGCCAGCGCCGCTCCACATCTTCCGGCTGCACCGGCAAGAAGCTGTTGGCGCCTGCTTGCTTGTTCACCTGCCGCTTCATACAGTCGATCGCAGCGCGCGTCAACCCCAGCGACAGGCCGATCTGGCTGAGCACGAAGCCGGGGCGAATGATGCGAACGAACGCATCCGCGTCATCCGCCACTACCCATTCCGGCTGCACCTGTACGTTGTCGAAGCGGCAAGTATAGGTAGCCGTCCCGTTCAAGCCAAGGAAGTTTTCGCGCACATCCATCGAAATCCCCTCGGCGCTGCAAGGGACGACTGCCATCACTCTCCGCCCGGCGGGCGTCGCGGCGATCAGGCCGAACCAATGATCCTGACCAAGGTTGGAGATGAACGGAAGCACTCCATTGACGCAATACCCCTCGCCAACAGGTTCAGCCTTCAAGTGAAGCGACTCCAACCCGGCGTAAAACTTCATCGGATTGGACAGTCCTGTCCCGCCCATCAAGGCGCCGGACACCAGCTGCGGCAAAATCTCTTCCCGCAAATACTCGCTCTTCCCGCAGCGGATATAGTGAATTGCGGCCGTATGGCACCAGATTGAAAATCCTGTGGAGCCGCACACCTCGGATACCCGCTCGATTAGATCCAATGCTTCCGTATTCCCGTTGCCTCGCGGCGTCCGGTCGGTCTTCAGGGTATAGGCGCCGCTTGCGAACAACGATTGCAAGAAGTCGTTCGGATACACTCCTTCACAATCGATCGAGCGTACGAGCGGAGCCAATTGCTCTGTCAGAAAGTCCGTAATCGCTCGTTCCTCCCGGGTTATTCGCGTGGCATCCATATCCCCTTCATCTCCCATGGCTGTTTTATCTTTCTTATTTCGTTGCTTTCGTAAACGTCGTCGTTTCCGTGATTGAATCGAGCGGAGTCTCCACCGCTTGCCGCGCTTTAACCACTGCAGCCTCATCCGGCGCGTCATAGAAGCACAGACACTTCGTCATATCCTCGCAAACGTAAGTGCGAATGAACGAAACCTCCGGCACCTCCGCGTACAGCGGCGTCTTTTCCTTTTTCCGAGCCAAATACGCTTCCATCGTCAACCCTTCAGGCAAATTCCATTCCACCAGGTACTTCACGCCTTCGGCCGAAGCTTTCGACGGGGTTTCCCCAACGAGCCGTACCGGTTTCACTAGAGATACCGGAGCACCTGTGCCGGCAAAAATTCCTTTTACTTGCTTCTGGTCGGCAGCATCGAGCACGAAGAACGCGCGCACAAGATCAGCGGCTATTTGCACTTCAACAAGCGCAGCGTTATTTTCCCCGGCTTGCTTGGAAATTTGCTCAATCGACTGCTCCAACTGGGCGCGATCGCGAAGATTTTTCGGTAAGGAAGATTCGACTAAATAAAGTGCCATGATTAAGTTCACTCCTAGATAAAATTTTTTATATGAAAAATGCTTATTGAAACTGGAAGGAAAGTTTGTCGATAATGCGGCTGCGAATTTCGCGGTACCCCGGGAAGTCCGGCAAATCGCTCTTGTTGCGCGGATGGGGCGCTTCGATCGGGATGATATCGATCAGCTCGGCCCTTGGGCCCCGGCTCATCACAACGATGCGGTCGGACAGCAAAATCGCCTCGTCTACATCGTGAGTGACCATCACCACCGTGCGGCGGTTTTCCGACCAAATCCGTTGCAACTCGATCTGCAGGCTCTCCCGAGTCAGCGCATCAAGCGCGCCGAACGGCTCGTCGAGCAACAGCACCTTCGGATTTAGCGCGAATGCACGGGCGATGCCGACCCGCTGCTTCATCCCGCCGGAAATTTCGCTCGGTTTCTTGTCAATCGCATTCCCCAATTGCACCATCTGCAGGCAATGAATCGCCCATTCGCGTTTCTCTTGTTTGCTTTTATCTTTCCAGGCGCAATCCAGTGCGAACATAATATTGTCCAGCACGGTCATCCAAGGGAAGAGGGCATGATTCTGAAACACGACCCCGCGATCCAATCCCGGTCCGGAGATCGCTTCCCCGTCCAGATCGATGCTGCCGGTTTCGTATTTATCGAGTCCGGCGATCAGGTTGAGCAGCGTCGTTTTGCCGCATCCGGACGGTCCGATCAGCGAGACGAACTCGCCTTCGGCGATGTGCAGGGAGACGTTGCCGAGCGCCTCATACGTTTTCCCCTTGGCTTTGAATGTTTTGCCGACGCCACGTATGTTCAGGTAATTAGGATTCATACTTGATCCTCTTCTCCACGGCAGACAGCAGCTTGTCGAGCACGAGACCGATCAGGCCGATCAAGATGATGCAGACGATGATGCTGGCCAAGTTCAAATTGTTCCATTCGTTCCAGATGTAATACCCGATTCCTTTGCCGCCGACCAGCATCTCCGCCGCGATAATGACGAGCCATGCGATGCTGAGGCTAATCCGCAACCCCGTTACAATGTTGGGCAGAGAGGCAGGCAGCAGCACGTGGCGGATTGTCATCCAGCGGCTTGCTTCGAGCGTCCGTGCGATTTTCAAATACGTGCCGGATGTGGACCGAACCCCGAAAATCGTATTGATGAGAATCGGCCAGATGCTGGAGATGAAAATAACGAAGATCGCCGTGCCTTCGGAGCTTTTCAGCACCGCCAGGCCGATCGGCAGCCACGCCAGCGGCGAGACGGGCTTCAACAATTGCACGAACGGATCAATCGCTTTGGAGAAAGTTTCCGATATCCCGATCACAAACCCCAGCGGGACGGCGACGATCGCGGCAAGCACGAATCCGAGAGCGACCCGCTCGAGGCTCGCCAACAGATGAAAGCCGATCCCGAAATCGTTGGAGCCGGCGTAATAGAAAGGGCTCCCCAGCACGTCAACGGCAGCGGCCCATACTTGGCTCGGCCTGGGGACGAGCTTCATCAGCCATCCCTGATCGACGGCCAGCTGCCATGCGGCTAACCCAACGATCAGAATCGCGAAGAACAGGCCGATCGTCCTGACGCTGCCCGGCAACTGGGCGAGCTTGGCTTGGAACGGCCTAGATGTTTTTTTCGATGAAGCCGACGTTGAACTGTACATGGGAATCATCCTTTCTTAGCCCCACAAAGTGAGGATTTGCTTCGATGCTGATTCATGAACTTTGTGGGGACCCCAAACTTCTTATCGTTTAATCCAATCTTGCAAATGATCGAGGTCGAACGTCTTGCCCATAACGACTTCGGGCCGATAATCTTCGGTCGGGGTTTTCAACCCGAGTTCCTTCTGCACTTGGCGTACGCCATCGGATAAGTACACAGCATCGACAATTTTGCGAATTGCTTCCGGGGTGGCTTGATCTTGCGGAATGTACCCCCAGCGAATCATCTGGCTGACGAACCAGGCAGCTGCACTCTTCCACGGGAACGGATCGAAGTCGATGTATTTCGGCTTGCTGATCGTATGGTCGGGAGTATCTTTCAGCTTGCCGGTTAATACCGCGGACACAACGTCCTCCGGCTGGTTCAGGAATTGCTTCGGCGCAATCGCCTTGGCGATTTCCGCTCGGTGCGCGTCCCCGCTGCAATAATTAGTTGCTTCGACGATCGAGGTGAGCAGCGTATGGTACGTTTTCGGATACTTGTCGATAAAATCTTGCTTGACGGCGAAGGCGCAGCACGGGTGGTTCGGCCACAGGTCGCCGGTCATCTGGTAGATGTAGCCGATGCCCTCGAAGACCGCCCGCTGGTTGAACGGATCGGACACGATGTAACCGTCGATGCCGCCGGAAGCGGTGAGCGCGATCATGTCGGGCGGCCGTGTGACGCGCAAGGTCACGTCTTTGTCCGGATCCAGCCCGCCTTGGGTCAGAAAGTGCCGCAACAGCAAGTTGTGGATGGAGTAGTCGAATGGGATGCCGAGCGTCAAGCCCTTCAGGTCCTTCGGACTTTTGATCTTGTCCTTGTGCTTGATCGCCATCGTGATAGCTTGGCCGTTGACGTTCTCCGTCGCGGCGAGCCGAGTGGGGATCTTGGCGGAGCCAAGACCGAGCTCCAGAGCCATCGTCATCGGGGACAGCATGTGCGCGGCATCGATCTCCCCGGCAATGAAGGCGTCTCGGATTTCCGCGAACCCACCGTATTTTTTCAATGTGACGTTCAACCCGTGTTTCTTATAAAAATTGAGCGCCCCTGCCGCAAGAATCGGCGTCGCGCAAGTGATCGGCAGGAAACCGACGTTCAGGTCGGGCTTCTCCACGTCAGCTGTCGCTCCGGAAGCCGATCCCGACGGCTTGTCGCTGGCACAACCGGCCAGTATGGAGAACAGGCTGCCTGCGCTTGCCAGCAAAGCCGTGCCGTACACGGCGGACTTCACGAATTGCCTGCGGGTCAACACCAATCCGGTGTCCTTGATATCCGATATGTATCGGTCGAGTTGGTCGGCGGTCTTGATCGGCTGCTCGATGTATTGATGAGAGCAATGCTCATCGCATATGTGATGCGGATCTGTGCTGTGCGTATGGCGGCGGTTGTCCAAGGTATCCTGCTCCCTCTTTATCTGCTTAATCCTATAAGTTTTATCGGATTAGTTAGAATAATAAACCCATTTGCTGATTTTGGCAATAGGGTAAGTTAAAAAAAATAACTGAATATTTTTTTGCAACTGCATTTTTACAATATCGAGGTTATGGTATGATGGAAAAAGTGTCTTATTCCTGAAACGGAGTTGTGTGGATACATATGAAGAAAAACGTATACGATCTGCCTTGCAATATCGCGCACGCGTTGAACATTATCGGAGATCGCTGGACGTTGCTCATTGCCAAAAATATTTTGGTAGGCAAAACGACGTTCAACGAATTGAAAGAGGAGTTGCGGGGGATATCCGCCAATATTTTGTCCGATCGGCTGCGGACTTTGGAGGAGCAGGGGTTGGTCGTTTCCGAATTGTACTCCGCCCACCCTCCACGCTACCGTTACCAGTTGACCGAGAGCGGCCGCGAACTGGAGATGGTGTTCAATTCGATACTTCTTTGGGGCCGACGCAACCTGGAGAAGTGTTTCAAGAAAATCGAGCATAACGCTTGCGGGCATGAGGTGGAAATTGCCTACTATTGCCCCCATTGCGAAGGCAACGTCGCCGACTACACGGTGAAGGCTATAGGGGAGTGAGGCTTGAGCAGCGGCTGATCTGCTTACTATTATTATTGGTATGTCTTTTAGATGAGTTCGTAGAAATAGAAGAATAGAGATGGAAGATTAGAGACGGAACAATAGAGATAGGGGAGAGATTTTTTATGTTTTTTTGGGCAAAAAGAAACTTCGGCAAGATTCTCCTTGCCGGTACGCTGGTCTGCGCTACTGTACCTGCATGGACGGCCGGAGCGGCTCAACCGTTCGAAGATGCAACCGACTCATACGCGCTTCAAGAGATTAACCTGCTGGCGCAATCCGGCATCATTTCAGGCTATGAGGATCATACTTTCCAACCATCGAAGGCGATGTCGCGAGCCGAGCTGGCCAAAATCATCGCGCTATCGATGGGGCTGAAGGAGAAGCCGGAAGAAGCGGCGGCTTTTCAGGATGTGCCTGCGGATAGCTGGTATCGCGGGTATGTGGGGGCGCTTGTGGAGGCCGGCATTGCGCAGGGAACATCAGATACGTCGTTTTCTCCGGATGCGCGGGTGACTCGCGAAGAGCTTGTCGTATTTTTGATTCGCGGACTGGGCCTTGAAGCGACGGCTAACGGGCTTCCTGCAGAGGCAAGTCTGACGGACTTTGCCGACGTGTCCGGCTGGGCCAAGCCGCATGTTGCTCTTGGTTACCGGATCGGCTTGATCCGCGGAATTGATCGCGGCGACGGGACGCTTGTATTTGAACCGAAACAATTTGCCGAGCGGCAGGCGCTCGCCAGGCTGGCTTATGAATTTGTAAAGAATAAGGAAGAATATGTGAGTGCAGCGAAAACGTTGGCCGGCGATGGTCGTCCGACGATTCCGGAAATTGCGAAAGTAGATGACGAGCTCCCGGAAATTACCGGAGTGTCTGCCGTCGATTCGACAACGATTGAGGTTACTTTTGCTAAAGATTTAGTCATGGTGGATACAGCCGATTTTATTTTAGACGGTGGACTGAGTGTCATCGACGCCGCTATGAAGAGCGGCAATCAGAACGTTGCGGTGCTTACGACAGACAGTCCAATGCAGGGCGCGATTTGTCTGGTTTCTTATAAAGGAAAAAATATGGGCGGTTCCATTCCTGCGTGTGTCAGCGTTGCTAACGCTCCCGGTTTTAGCGGTGTTGGCGGCGGCGGGTATGGGGGGAGCAGCGGAGGCAATGGTGAGGGCGACGATGAAGATAACGGCGATGCCGTATCCGTTGAGACCGTCCGACAGCAGTTGTCCAGCGGTAGTCCGCAAGGTACGGTTACTATATCCGATTCCGGCACTTATGGGTCCGAGAACGGCCCCGACACACAGGTGAAGCATCTGATCGTCGATCCCGGCCCGGACGGGGAAGTCACGCTTCAGCATCTCGTACCCGAACAATTGGAAGTGCTATCCGGTAATGTGAATTCGATTAAGCTCCAACAGACGGTGATTAAACAGCTAAGAGTCAACGCTATAAACAATGGCGGACGGGATGTGAGGATCGAAGCGAGGGATGGCGTTAATGTCGAATCAACGGAAGTTGAATCGCAAGCCGTGCTTGAATCGTCTTCCACTACCGGCAAGCTTGGCACGATCCGACTGACGTCGGGAGCTGCGGGCAAATCGTTGACGCTTAAGGGCAATATTGACGGTGATGTCACTGTCGAAGCGCCTGGTTCTACAGTGAAGTTGGCGCCTCCGTCCGGGGGTAACAAACAACCGACAGTCATTAAAAATCTGAAAGTCGGTTCCAATTCATCTATTGCGTTGAGCGGCGGCACGAGTCTGTCAAGGATCAGTGTGACTGGCAGCGGTACGAATGTGAGCCTTAGCGGGTCGGGCGAGGTTGCCAGTGTGAACGTGGACTCTTCGGCCAGCGGCACCACTCTGAATATCGATTCGGGTACGGCCGTCAAATCGATTCAAGCCGATTCTCCGGTGACGCTGTCCGGCTCTCCCGACGCGATTGCCAAGATCAAGACGGAAGGCGGCTCACAAGTTCGGCTTGAAGACAGCATCGAAAATCAGGTGAAAAATAAAGCCGTGCAGAGCGCGGTTGCAGCCATCGATCTGCTTGGTTCTCCTGACGGGTATACTTCTGAATTGGACGCGAAAATCGAGGATGCGGAACAACAAGTCAAGATCGCGAAAGCGTTCGGCGCCACGGAAGCGGAGATTGCCAACTTCGCCAAGCTGACTGTCGTCAAGGCAACGGTTGACGGCTGGAAGAGCAAGGTTGCCAAAGAGAAAGAATTGCTGAACGTTGTGTATCAGGCGGGAGATAGTTCTGCTTCGGTGACGGAGGATGTGTCCTTACGCACGACGAGCGATTTGGTCGGCTCGATCGTGTGGTCGAGCGACAAGCCGCAAGTGATCGACGCGACGGGCAAAGTCACTAGGCCGGCCGTCGGGCAAGCGGACGAGCTTGTGACGTTAACGGCGACGCTCGCTTTAAACGGTTATACGGAGAGCCGCACGTACGCGGTCACGGTGAAAGCGGAAGCGGTCGATGTGAAAGGTGACGCGGTGAAGGCTGCCGTCGCGTCGATTGATGCGCTGGGCACGCCGGATACGTACTCCGCCGATTTGGAGGCGAAGTTATTTCTGGCCGACCAAGCGGTGGCAGTGGCTCGAACGGCTGGCGCAACGGATGCAGAGATTGCCAATCTCGCCAAGTTGGCTTCCGTCAAAACAACGGTAGACGGTTGGAAGAGCAAGGTGGCTCAAGAAAAATCGGTGTTGGATGTGGTGTATCAGGCGGGGGACAGCGCCTCTTCGGTTACGAAGGATCTGGTGCTGCGCACGACCAGCGATTTGGTCGGTTCGATTGTTTGGTCGAGCGACAAGCCGCAAGTGATCGATGCGGCGGGCAAAGTGGTGCGTCCGGCAATTGGGCAGGCGGACGAGCTTGTGGCGTTAACGGCGACGCTTGCTCTGAACGGCTATGAAGAGAGCCGAACATATACAGTCACGGTGAAAGCGGAAGCGGTCGATGTGAAAGGCGACGCGGTGAAAGCTGCCGTCGCGGCGATCGACGCTTTGGGTGCACCGGATACGTATTCCGCTGAGTTGGAGACGAAGATAGCGGCCGCCGATAAGGCGGTGGCAGCAGCTCGAGCGGCGGGAGCAACGGATGCGGAAATTACCAACCTCGCCAATCTGACCGCCGTCAAAGCAATAGTTGACGGCTGGAAGAGCAAGGTTGCGCAAGAGAAAGCGTTGCTGGATGTCGTGTATCAGACGGGAGACAGCGCCACTTCGGTCACGAAGGATCTTACTTTGCGCACGACGAGCGTTTTGGTCGGCTCAATCTTGTGGTCGAGCGACAAGCCGCAAATGATCGACTCGGCGGGGAAAGTCGTGAGACCTGCCGTTGGGCAGGCGGACGAACTCGTGACGTTAACGGCAACGCTCGCTTTGAACGGATATGCAGAAAGCCGCTCGTACTCGGTCACAGTGAAAGCCGAAGCGGTCGATGTGAAGGGTGACGCAGTGAAAGCTGCCATCGCAGCGATCGACGCACTGGGCACGCCGGATATGTATTCCGCTGACTTGGAGACGAAGCTGTCGGCGGCTGACAAGGCAGTGGCGGCAGCTCGAACGGCGGGGGCGACGGATGCGGAGATTGCCAACATTGCCAAGTTGGCTTCCGTCAAGACAACGGTTGATGGCTGGAAGAGCAATGTGGCTCAAGAGAAATCGTTGCTGGATGTCGTGTATCAGTCGGGGGACAGCGCCGCTTCGGTCACGAAAGATGTTACGCTTCGCACGACAAGCGGTTTGGTCAGCTCAATCGCTTGGTCGAGCGACAAGCCGCAAGTGGTCGACGCGGCAGGGAAAGTCGTGAGACCTGCCGTCGGTCAGGCGGACGAGCTTGTGACGTTAACGGCGACGCTCGCCTTGAACGGCTATGCAGAGAGCCGCTCGTACTCGGTCACAGTGAAAGCCGAAGCGTTCGAGGTGAAAGGCGATGCCGAGAAAGTTGCCGTCGCAGCGATCGACGCACTGGGCACGCCGGATACGTACTCCGCTGACTTGGAGACGAAGCTGTCAACAGCCGATAAGGCAGTGGCAGCAGCCCGAGCGGTCGGAGCAACGGATGCTGAAATTACCAACCTCGCCAAGCTGACTGCCCTCAAAGCAACAGTTGACGGCTGGAAGAACAAAGTCGCTCAAGAGAAAGCGTTGCTGGATGTCGTATATCAGACGGGAGACAGCGCCTCTTCGGTCACGAAGGATGTGGTATTGCGCACGACAAGCGATCTGGTCGGCTCGATCGAGTGGTCGAGCGACAAGCCACTTGTGATCGATGCAGCGGGGAAAGTTGCGAGACCGGCCGTCGGTCAGGCGAATGAACTCGTGACATTAACAGCGACGCTCGCCTTGAACGGCTATGCAGAGAGCCGCTCGTACTCGGTCACGGTGAAAGCTCAAGCCGTAAATCATGCTCCGGTTGGCTCCAAAGTCTCGCTGATCAGTTTGATAGTCGGAGTTGAACACGAGATAGCCTACTCAACACTGGCGACTGACTCGGACGGGGATCTGCTTACGGCAACCGATGTAACCTATCCTTCCGACACTTTCACCATCGAGAAGAAAACCGGCTCGCTTGTCATCAAAGCATTGAGCGGAGGCAGCATTACAAAGTTGCAGATAATTACAGTCCGTTTGATTGATGGGCGAGGCGGTGCGGTTGACGTCAGTTTCATCGTTTCGGTTGCTGCAATACACTAACCTATTTTGCAAAAATTTGTTCAGGACATTATACAAACCCCTTTCCGGTTGATTTTGACCGATAAAGGGGTTTTGATTTCATTATTAGAAAGTTTGAAACCGGATTTGGGATATATAGTTTTTGGATACCGCAATTAACACACACGCCCCTGCCACTTTTCCCGCAAATGTGCAACCGGTTTACGGATTGTTCTAAAGCCAGGCCGGCCAACCTCGTGATAGACTCGTAAAAGTTTCAGGCGTCGCGCCTATCGCAACGGGAAGCCCCTTGGCGCCGACGAAGTTACAATCGCGCACTTGCTGAGGGAGAGTGGTTACGACACCGGCTATGCCGGCAAGTGGCACCTCGACGGCGAACCGTCTCACGCAACCGTCCCCCCGGACCGTGCAATGGGCTTCGACGATTGCCGATACATGCTGAACGGCCACTTCAAGGAAGTCCGCGAAACGGCGGATGGCAGCGTGACCACGACATCCAGCATCGGCGACGAAACGACCTACATGACCGACTGGCTGGCCGACAAAACTGTCGACTTTCTGCGGACGCCCCATGACAACCCGTTCTTGTTCATGGTCAGCTTCCCCGACCCGCACCAACCGTTCAAGGTTCGTCCGCCGTATGACACGATGTTCGATCCGCAGAAGATGCCGATCCCGGCGACTTTCTATGATGAGCAACTACCGGATTGGGCGGATCAGGACGAATGGGGCAGGAAGCGATATTTCCCCTTGCACATGGCGAACCGGGAACAAAAATTGCGGGCGATCAAGGCGCAATATTGCGGGGAAGTGAAGTGCATCGACGACAACGTGGGGAAAATATTGCGTTGTTTACGCGATCAAGGACTGGCAGATAACACCTTGGTCGTCTTCTTGACCGATCACGGGGAATATATGGGCGAACACGGTTTGCTGGAAAAAAACAACCTGTACGAGACGGCTTACCGAATCCCGCTCTTGATGCGTTGGCCGGGGAGGCTGACGGCGGGGACGACTGTCAAAAAGATAGCGACAATGGTGGATGTGCTGCCGACCGTTCTTGGCTTGCTGGGCATCCAAAGCAGCGGACGAGAGCAAGGCAGAGACGCTTCCCCGCTCCTGACCGGGCAGAAGACCGAATGGGCGGACGAAGCGTTTATTCATCCGAACGACGTGCCGCGCACCGGAGTATTTACCCCCGAATTCGAGTTGGCCTACGTGGGCCGAGGCTGGCGAAGCGAATCGGGCCACCAGTTCAAGGATCACATCCTATTCGACCGGGTACGCGACCCGGAGCAGCGCCACAACCTGTTCAACGATCCAGCCTATGGGCGGCAAGTATCCGATTTAACCCAAAGAATCGTGGCACACCACAAGCAATTGGGTACCGATCCAGCGCTTTTGCCGGAGGCGCTGCACCGCTTCTGGGATGGCCCGGACTCCTAGAACAACGCCGACATCGTCCGATAATGCTGCGGGGACATGCCCTCCCATTTCTTGAACGAACGGCTGAAATAATGAAAATCGTCGTAGCCGACCATCCGGCTGATCGCTTCAACTTTCAAATCGGTCTCCCGCAGCAGCTGCTTGGAACGTTGATGACGCACATATTGCAAATATTTATTGGGCGACCTGCCCGTGCGCTCCTTGAACAATTTGGCGAAATAATCCTGGTTCAAATTGCACTGCGCGGCGATCCGCTCATACGTCCAATTTTCCATATACTGTTCTTCCATCTGGCGAATGATCTCTTCGATCGTGTCCGCGTATTTAACATTCTGCTTCGGTGTCTGTCGGATGTCCCGCAGCAGGAGGGCGAGCAGGTGCAGCAGCAACCCTTTGCAACTGACCGCGAAGCCGGGCTTCAGTTGATTGAACTCGGCGATGATATTCTCCATCAAAGACGGTGTTTGCGATGGGGGAATCATCACGGGCGGCAGCAAAGTGTTCGTTCCGGAGGAGGCAAATTCTTTCAAAATCGGTTCGCGGCAAAACAAATGATCCGGCACATCGCCGGATTTGATGAACAGTTGTGTGGCCAATTGTGGCTGCAAGTCGTTATTGTAGTCGAAATGAACGCCAAGATAGGACATTTCGTGCGATTGGATCCGAATGTCGTGATGGATGCCGGCGGGCAAGTAGAGCAGATTGCCGGTTTCGACTCGGTATTCCTGGCTGTGGAGCAGGAGCTTGCTTTCCCCATGCAGCACATAGATGATCTCAAAATCGTAAATTCGCCTCGACCAGGGCATATCCGGGAAGCGTATATGCTTCTGTGCCCAATGCACGGTAGGATTCAACGAGTTGAAGGGTGCTTCCATCCTGCGCGGACTGGACGAATGCGCTTTCTCCATGGGACAATCCCTCCTTTCCGTGATCACTACACATGGTAAGCATTTTATCGGAAATGTGCAACTTGTTCCCGCGAAAGTTCATTCATTTCGTGGCCGGCGCATGTTACGTTGGGGGAGAAAAATATCGGAAATGATCATTCAAACAGGAGGTTTTACTTAGATGAAACGGAATTTTGCAACAGCCTTGATATTGATGCTCACGATCGCGCTTGCCGTCGGCTGCGGAAAAGATACGGCATCGCCGCCTTCCGGGCAAGCAACCGGCCAGTC
>JAJFMO010000465.1 GCA_020697475.1 Paenibacillaceae bacterium
TTAACAGCCAATCTGCCGTTACTGCCACGTTACTTCAACGACTCCCCGCCATCATCCGCATGCTTGACGACGACGCGCACGCCTTCGACTTTGCCGACGACGATGGGAGCATCCTTGCCGATAAACTCGCCTTCGGTCACCGCGTCGACCCGCATGCCGGCTATAAGCACCGTGCCCGCCGGCCGCAGCGGTGTCAGCGCTTGCCCCCTCTTGCCGACAAGATCGCCTCGTGACGGAGCCGAAGTGTAGCCGAGTTCGCTTTTCTGCTCATCGCGCAAAATAAAACGATTCCATACTCCTCGATGCTTGAAAATCCTCGCTACAAAAACCACAACAACAATCGCCGCCAATAGCGCGATACCAAGCGACACCAGAGCTTGCTCCGTGTTGAACGCCGCCATGACCACACTACCGATCAAGCAGGCGATTCCCGTCAAGCCGATGATCCCGAAACCGGGGACAAAAATCTCCACAATCATCAAAATCACGCCGACGAAGAACAGCACGATATCTTCAATTCCGGCAAAGCCTGCTATGTAATGGCCAAAGAAGTACAGACCGAATCCGGCCAAGCCAAGAATGCCGGGGATGCCGAATCCAGGGACGAACAATTCGATCGCCAAACCGGCTATACCGATCAGCAACAGCAAGGTGGAAACCGTTTGGCTGGTCAAAATTTGCGCCAACTTCTCCGCAGCGGTCGGGGTAAACTCGATTACTGTATCGCCCGACGCTCCAACATACTCCAGCACGCCATTCAATTCGGCTGCCAATTGATCGGCATAACCTACCTTCAACGCTTCTTCGGCCGTCAGGGATATGATCTCGCCTTTCCCTGAAGTCTTGCCAAGCTGCGGCATTGTTACAACCGCATTTTTGTCCACCATCCCCTCGGCGATGTCGGGATTGCGGCCGTTCATCTCGGCTGCCGCGCGCATTTCTCCAGCCCAGTGGGAAATGATTTTCGGATTGTCCACTTCACGACCCGCCGCATCGACCACTGCAGCCGCCCCAATTGAGCTGCCTGGAGCCATCACAATTTTGTCGGCGCTTAAAGCAATGTAACTTCCCGCCGAAGCCGCCTTCCCGCGTATATAGGCGATGGTCGGAATGTCGCTTCCGCGAATCATTTCACCGATCCCTTCCGCAGTATCGACGCGCCCTCCGAACGTATTTATATCCAACACGATATATCGGGCGTTTGCCTGTTGCGCATCTTGAAATGCGCGACTTAAAAACTGCTGCAGACCGCTTTCAATCGTCTGATGCACTTCGACGACATAAACCAGCCTAGCCGAACGATCTACGGATGATGATGCCGTTTCCGCCGAAGCCAACCTGGCTGCAAAACCGACAGCGATTACACAAACCGAGACAATCATCGCGACTAGAACCGACCTCACTGACCATACCGCAAGACGTTTTGTCAACCCCCACTCCCCCTCTAATTACCACAAAAAGTGAAGCCTGGCTTCACGTCTTACGAAAGCAGATTCTCAGCTGATTGTTCGACGTCTTAATAAACGGAATTCAACCAACATCGGGATCCCCGGAACTTATTAACCCCAAATCGGAAAATCAACCCACAAAGTGAAGCTCGGCCTCGAAGCTGATTCAGGTACTTTGCGGGGGCCCCGTAACAAAAAACACTCCGCCGAGGAGTGTTTTTCACGTCGTTTATTGTAAATAATGTTGAACCCAGCGGTTCACGAGCTTGCCGTCGGCTCGCCCCTTCACCTTGGGCATCAACGCTCCCATCACTTTGCCCATCTCTGCCTTGGACGAAGCTCCGGTTTCCTGGATCGTTTCTTGAACGATTATCTGGATTTCTTCTTCGGTCAATTGCTGCGGGAGGTATTCGCTGATAATCGCAATTTCCGCTTTCACGTTATCGCTTAAATCTTCGCGACCGGCTTTCTCAAATTCCTGGAGGGAATCCCTTCGTTGCTTGATCTCGCGGCTTAAAATATCGAGCACCTCGGCATCGTCCAAAGCCCGCCGCTGGTCAATCTCAATATTCTTGATCGAGGAACGCATCATGCGAATGACGGAAAGCCGAAACTTGTCCTGACTCTTCATCGCCGCCTTCATATCCTCGTTCAACCGTTCGCTTAAACTCATGGGTCAAGCCCCTTCCTAGAACTTTCTCTTGCGAGCCGCCTCAGACTTCTTCTTGCGCTTGACGCTAGGCTTCTCATAGTGCTTGCGTTTCTTAACCTCAGCCAACACGCCGTCTTTAGCAATGGAACGCTTAAAGCGGCGAAGTGCTGCATCTATCGTTTCATTCTTACGTACACGAGTTTCAGACACCAGATTTCCCTCCCTCCGAGCAGACCGTCCAACACAGACGTTACGGTATATCAAACTACATTATAAGTGAAAGGGAAAGCGAGTGTCAACCGCAGCATAATTTTGCAAATTCGATGCGGCTCTTAACTTCCCCGGCTGAACAAAGGTCCCAACTTGGCACCGCCAAGCAGATGAAAATGAATGTGAAACACTTCCTGTCCGCCGTCTTTGCCGCAGTTGTTCACCAAGCGGTATCCGCTGTCCGCCACTCCCAGCTCGCGGGCGAGTTTCTGCGCAACACCGGCAATCTCGCCGAACGTCCCCCAGTCACCGTCTTCCGCATCGTTCAATGAAGCGATATGCTTCTTGGGAATGATCAGCACATGCACGGGAGCCGCAGGATTAATATCGTGAAACGCGAGAATCCGTTCGTTCTCGAACACTTTCTTCGAAGGTATCGACCCTTCGCCAATTTTGCAAAAGATGCAATCCATACTTGCGAGCAACCCCTTCCATACGTATTCGACGAACCATTATACCATTCCTGTGAGCCAAACTCTAATGGGTCTCTTGTATGGCTCTAAATTGCTTTACGCACGATCTTCAACGCCTCGCGCACACTTAACGAAGACAGCCGCTCACTCTCCACAAACTCCATTACCGACTGCGGGTCCGTCTTGGAGTACTCCCGAAGCGCCCATCCGATCGCTTTACCCAGGAAAAATTCCCGGGAATCGGCGCAGGCGCGGATCGCGTCAAACAATTGGGGTACATCGGTATCCGCCTTGTAGTAAAGCTGGAACAAAATCGCCGTCCGCATCAGCCACATATTGCCCGAGCGGAGCCAAACGGCAGGTCGCTTCTGACGCAACTCCTTGTGTTGCCGCAGCAGAAATCCAATCGGATGGGCGGCTAAATAGTCCACGGTATCCCACCATGACTTGGTGACGACCAGTTCCTCCAACCAGTCGATCGCTTCCCAACCAAGCCGTTTCAGCGATTTGTCAATCAACGTCAGCGCCAAATATTGATATTCCCTCTCCGGCTGAAGCCACAATTCTTTGACGGCCGATTCCAGTTGATCGATGGGAATTAGTCCGAATTGTTGGAAAAATGTTTTCTGCAACTGTTTCGCTTGCGGCTTCGGAATGCCAAGAAAAGCAAAGTGGTGCTTCATATAGGCTTTCATCGGTTCGGCTTGAATCGAGTTCGCATTCGCCGAATACAACGAGCGTGCCGCTTGCACATACTCGGCCGATGTCATGACAATGGCTCCTTTCCGGGGAGCAAAAATCCTTTGGCGACCGCATCGTTCAACAATGACCGGACAAACTGCCATAGCCGTTCAGAGCAAGCGGCGATTTTTCGATTGTAAGCCAGCACTTGATCGCTGTTAATCCCATGCTCCTTCCAAGCCGCGCCCTCCGTGTAATAATTGTGAAGTAA
>JAJFMO010000466.1 GCA_020697475.1 Paenibacillaceae bacterium
AAAGCTCTCACCATTCAAGGTGCGATTGTTTAATAGCTTCAATATGAAGGAGAAGCGGTACATGAACGTCTCGAAAGCGAATAGCCTATCTGTGGCAGTCATGAATCAGTCTGTTGTTTGGGAGCCGGAGGAAGGGGACGTCATGACTCATATGGTATTTGGGCTTGCGGTCACCGCACGAGGAACGATCTGTGCATTTGCGGAAGCCAGAATTTATTATTCCGACGATGGAGCCCATAATTTAGTGTTGAAACGAAGCATTGACGGCGGCTTAAGCTGGGAACCGGTGATATTCATTGAACGCAGCGTGGATGGAGAGTGCTGGGCGAATCCAACAGCGATCACGGATCGTGTGACAGGGAAGTTGTTTGTTTTCTACGCGCTTAATAATCGGAATGTAACAACCCGAATGTATTACAAGGTAAGCACGGACGACGGGCTGACTTGGTCGGACAGGGTGGAGGTGACCGACTTGGTTCAAGGTCAGGACCTCTATGACTGGACACTGTTCCTGCCCGGTCCCGGGCACGGAATACAACTCAGGGACGGCCGACTTGTCCTCCCCTACTGGGGGCGCAAAAGCTTTTCACTGCCGTCGGAGGAACGAGATTATGGGAACGGCGTCATCTACAGCATGATTTTGGGCTCACGTGGAAGACCGGAGGAATCGTGCCCCTGGATCGCGTGCTAGGCAATAACGAGGCGCGTATCATAGAGTGCGAGAACGGGGATCTATTTCTCAATGCACGGACGAAAGGTTTTGGCTGCCGGGCAGTCAGCATCAGTAAGGATCGAGGGCTGAGTTGGTCGAAGCCGTGCGCGGACTCGTCTTTCTCCCCACGTTGGGGTTGTGATTCCGGACTTGTCAAATGGACGGGAACCACAGCTTCGGGAGTCCCAGTGTGGCTGTACGGCACCATTAAGAGCAAGCGCTACGAGTCGAATAATGAGCTTGAGATTTCCGTCAGCTGTGACGAAGGCCACAGTTGGCCGATTCGTAGGAGTGTTTATTCGGGGCCGTGCAACTATTCCGATCTGGCGGTTATGCCCGACCATACCGTCGTTTTGCTCCTTGGTGCGGGGGCTTACGAGCATAACCGCGCTTTTGCAAAGGAAGCTAGGCTGGTGCGTATTAGGCTAGCCGGACAGGCTGAAAACAGCATGAATAAATGAATCAAGTTAATGGAGGAAAACAGATGTCATTGTTCAGACGAATGATCATTGTAAGCCTTTTCTTTGCTGTTGCTTATCTTTCCGGATGTGCGAACGAATCACCGAATGCAATAGATTCGGGCGATGCAAAGACAGCGGCGGAGAAGGTTGACAGCAAACCGATTACCCTCAAAGTATTGCAAAATTTCGCTGCCATTTCGGATGATGAATTTGCCAATTATATCGCCCAGCCTGTTCATAAAAAGTATCCGAATATCACGATGGAGATGGTACGCTCAAAGAAAGGTGCCGAGCTTCCGGATTTAATCGCAGCCGGCACACCGCCGGACATGGTTTATTTTCCGCACGAGCGTTTGCAGTATTTTCTCGATCTGAATATGGCGTATGATTTGGATGGTCTTATTAAAAATAATAAGTTTGATTTGAGCCAATTCCAGACTGAGGCGATCGAAGGGATAAGAGGGAGGACGGACTCGGGCAAATTGTATGCTTTGCCATTCTCTTTGAACTGGTCTGCGTTGATGTACAACAAAGATATCTTCGATAAATTCGGCGTGCCTTATCCGAAAGATCAGATGACGTGGGACGAAGTATTCGATCTTGGCAAGAAGGTTGCCCGAACGGAAGGGGACGTGCAGTATAAGGCGCTCTACGTCGGTTCGTTAACTCAATTCTCGCATCAGTTGACCGTAGCCTACACGGATCCCAAAACAGACGCTCCTTTGTTGGATTCAAGCAAATGGGCGAAAGCCGCCACCTATTATAAGCAATTATACGAAATACCGGGGAACACCAAACCGACTTTAGGTGATTTTTGGGAGAAGAAGAATATGGCCATGTATGCCGGGGTCGGAATATATACCGTTGGCCAGGTGGAGGCGATGAGAACCAAGGGAACCCCCTTTAGTTGGGATTTGGTTTCTTATCCCAACTTCCCGGAGAGCAAGGGCAAAGCCATGTCGTTAGACGCTCACTCTTTGTTGATTACAACCACAAGCAAGTACAAGGAGCAGGCGTTCGATGTGCTGACCTTGGTCACCGCGAAAGATAATCAGCTTTATGCCAGCAGAAAAGGTCGCGTCTCGCCACTGAAAGATCAGGAACTGAAGGTGCAATTCGGGCAGGATGTTCCGTCGCTTCAAGGCAAGAATCTTCAGGGGATCTTTCTAAATACGGTTTCACTTCCCGACATGGGCAAGTATATCGAAATACTTCAGCCATTGGTTAACAAGGAATCAAGTAACCTCACTTCCGGGAAATCGGATGTGAACACTTTCTTGCGCGATTTGCAGGAAGCGGCCAAGAAGGCGATTGCCGAGGATAAGGCTGCCAAGGGTAAATAAAGGTAAAAAAGAAAGGAAGAACCGAATCGGATCTTCCTTTCTTTTCCATTTCCAAGAATAAATTCTCCGCTATTATACGAAGAGGGAACGGGAGATAATCACGAGCAGAATGAAAAGAACCAGGATCACGCCCGCCGAGGTAAACCCTCCAACGCCAACGCCACATCCGCCTGCACCATATGCCATCGTACTTCACCCCTTCCCGCAGGATTGTGAAAGTAATGCCTCACACAAGCATTCTATTCCCTTCTGTACGTCGCTGCTTGGGTACTTGCACATTTGGACCGATATTCCAGCCATATGATGTGAAATTGTGCTTTTGTCCCGGGTGAATCGCTCGCCGCGCCTTCATACGATACAGTACGCGGACGACGAGGGCGCGAACGCGCTCCTTTAGCATAATTTTCGAAGGGGAGAGGTTCATTGGACTATATGGAAATGTTGGTCAAACTCGGCGTGGGCAGCGCTCATCCGGGGGGCTTTACGGCGACGCTCGAACAGTTGCGGCAATATCCCATTGCGGCCGGCAGCAACGTTCTTGAGGTGGGTTGCGGCACGGGAAGAACCGCGTGTTATCTTGCCCGGCAAGGCTGCCAAGTGACGGCCGTCGATATCCGGCCCGGGATGTTGGCGAAAGCGCGCAAACGGGCGGAGGAAGAAGGGGTCAGAGTGCTTTGGCTGCAGGCCGATGCGCGCGCGTTGCCGTTCGAGGAAGGATCGTTTGACTGTGTCATGGTGGAGTCGGTATCGTTGTTTACCGACACGGCGCGGGCGGTTGGCGAATATTGCCGCGTGCTTAAGCCGGGCGGGCGATTGTACGATCGTGAATTGATGGCTCTAAGCCGGACGACGCCTGAGCTGGAAGAGGAGATTCGAGAGTTCTACGGCTTCGAACGGCTGTTGACCCCACAAGAGTGGATTCAGTTGCTCAATCAGTCCGGGTACGCGGCGGCGGAAATATGGAAGCCGGGGAAATTCTCCCTCAATACATGGGAGGACACGGTCAGCCATCCCGACCATCTGCAGAGCATCGACCAGAATGCGTTGAACGATTTGAAGGTATGGGAGATTACGCGCCGGTACGACGACATCATGACCCGGTATAGCGATTGGTTAGGTTATGGTGTGGCGATCGGGGAAAAAAAATAGTGGAGCCGCGAAGGCAAGTCATGAGATAATGGAAAGGTGAACCATCAGGAGACATTTTTTTT
>JAJFMO010000028.1 GCA_020697475.1 Paenibacillaceae bacterium
TACAGCCTCGCGGCTTACGGGCGAACCCCTCTGGCGCGGAACGGATTCCGCGTCAGAGGGTTCGCCCGCCGGAGGCTTCGCAGCCTTGGTGCGGCGGCTTGACCCCCGCGCCAAATGGCTTAGCTACACCCTATTGTCGGCAGGGGTGCTGTTGCAGCATTCGGCGGCCGGTCTCGCCGCCGCCACATTCGTCACGGCGGCCGTAGTCGCCCTGACCCGAACCCCTTGGCCGCGTATCGCGCGCTTCGCCAAACCGTTCGCCTGGTTCATCTTGATCTCCGTCCTCGTGGCCGGAATACGATTCGGTTCCCCACAATCGATTTGGCCGGCGGGACTGTCTTTCTCCATCGGTTCGGCGTGGAACACCTTCGTCCAGCTTTATAATTTAGCCCTGATCATGGCGCTTGGGGTCACGCTGTCGGAGACTGTTCCCCACGCGGAGTTCCGACGAGCTTTGGATTATGTATTAACTCGACTGCCGGTGATTAGACACTTTGCGCAGCCCATCTCGCTTGCAGCCGAGTTGCTTTTGAAATTCATCCCGATCATCATCGGAGAAGTTTCACGCCTGACGATGGCGGTCAAAGCCCGCCGGCCGTTCCGCCAACGCGGCGCCCGCAAGCCGATCCGCCCTAGCGAGTTGCCTGCGCTGACCGTACCGCTCCTGCTGTCCGTCATGCAGAGGGCCGATGATTTGTCCACCGCCATGGAGCATCGCGGGTTTTCATCAGACGTGGCCAACGCAGCTTCCCGAACCAACTTGCAGTTCCACCTCGCCGATTATATAGCCATCTTAATCGGAGTCATTTGGCTCATCATCAGTATATTTTTATCCACGCTTATTCGAAGTTGAATGTAGATTCACAACGATTTGAGTAGGTTGTACAATTCACTTTTACGCAATAGTCGGATGATGCACAATAAATGAGTTGGGTGGATGTGCGTAGCAGCAGCGGAATGTATGTAAAAATAGTGTGCGTGGTGGCGGGACGGCTAGAGTGGCGAGGGCACAGGCGACGGGATGATGAGGGCGACGATGTTGTGGTAGCGGTAATTTGTAAAGTTGAGTTGGAACGTAAAAGTATGCTTCCAAACTGACCGCAATTCGGGAGAACCGAATTGCGGTGCAAGAAGTGTCTGCGACCAAGTTGTCGCAATTCGGTAAAGCCGAATTACAGCACAGAAAGTCTGCGATCAAGCTGCCGTAATTCGGCAAAGCCGAACTACGGCGACATAAATTGGCGCCATTGTGTCTGCAATTCGGTAAAACCGAATTGCTGCAAGGAGAGTTGCCAGCCAACCCGCCTGGAATCGAGTGTCCGGCGAACGGTATATGCTCATTGTGAGAAACGGTTTCGGGTAACTGGTTTGGACTTGCAAAGTTGCGCTGCTGGAACGGCACAGAATGTCAATTATGTGCGTTTACCCCCCGGTTACGGTATAATGAGCCAAAGAAGCGCCGAACGGATGCACCTGTGGCTGACAGCCATTCAGTGTCGGTTTACCTCACGCCGGGAGTCACGCATGGCGACGTTAGCACCATACCAACCTCGCACGAAGGGGGAACTCCACACATGATCATGGTTCGCAATTTAAGCAAACGTTTCTCGCCGGGCGAAGCCTTGCTGAACAATATCAGCTTCCAGATCGACCGGGGAGAGCTGATCGGCCTCATCGGCGCCGGGGGAAGCGGCAAGACGACCTTGTTGCGCTGCATCGCCCTGAAGGAGAAGTGGGACGACGGCGAGCTTATTGTCGACGGGAAGAACCTCGCCCAACTCAGCCTCACGGACAAGCTTAAGCTGCGTCGGGACTGGGTATTTTTGGCGGAGAAAGAAAGCTTCAACCCCCGCCGCTCCGCGCTCAAGACGGTGCTGGCCGGCAGTGCGTGGCGCACTCCGTTGTGGCGTCTCCTGGTCGGCAAAGCGTCGATGGACGAGCATATGAGCGGGATGGATTATTTGGAGAAAGTCGGCTTGCTGAACCGCGCCGAACACAAGATGGAACACTTAAGCGGCGGGGAGCGGCAACGGGTGGCGATTGCCCGGGCGATGATGCACGGGGCGAAATGGATCGTCATCGATGAACCGGTGTCCGGACTGGACCCCGCGACCGCCGAAAGCGTAATGGCCCATTTGCGCGAACTGTGCCTCAAGCTCCAGACCACGATCATCTGCAGTCTGCACGACGTCCGTCTGGCAGAGAAATATACGACCCGGATCTGGGGGTTAAGCGGCGGCAAAATCGTCCTCGATATTCCGGCCAGGAGGTTGACCGAGCGGGAGAAGCAGCTTATTTTTTGAATCGGCACGCTTCGTCCGTAAATTGTCCTAATTCATTTCAAGGATTCCAAAACCAACGAAACAAAGGTATAATGAACGCGTTGCAATTTCGGATACATACGGAGAGGGATGGGGAGAATGAGCGAACGTATTCTGAAAGTGGGCATTATCGGACAAGGCCGCAGCGGCCGCAACATCCATGCCAATACACTTAGCGGAATGAAGGACAAGTTTGTCATTGCCGCGGTTGTCGATGCACTGGAAGATCGCCGCAAACGGGCGGTGGAAGATTTCGGTTGCGATGCGTATGAGGAATATCAGGAACTGTTCCAGCGGACGGATCTTGATTTCGTTGTGAACGCCTCGCCTAGCCATCTGCACGTTCCGATTTCGTTGGATTTGCTGAATCACGGATTCAATGTTCTGTGTGAAAAGCCTTTGGCCGGCAAAGTCGAAGAGGTCGACCAACTGATCGCCGCCGCCAAGAAAGCAGGCAAAACGCTCGGCGTGTTCCAAAATTCCCGCTACCTTCCATCGTACCTTGAAATGCGAAAAATTATTGATTCCGGTGTGCTGGGCCGCCTCGTCCAAGTGTCGATTCACTTCAACAATTTCGGCCGCAGATGGGATTGGCAGACTTTGCAGGAGAACAATGGCGGCAACTTGCTGAACACCGGTCCGCACCCGATGGACCAAGCGCTGCAGTTGTTCGGAGATGACGTGACGCCGCGAGTGACTTGCATGATGGATCGCGCCAACACCTACGGAGATGCTGAAGATTATGTCAAGCTGTTGCTGCATGGCGACAACCGGCCGGTCATCGACATCGAAATTTCCTCCTGTTGCGCTTACCAGACCGGGTTCACTTACAACATCCAGGGAACTTGCGGCGGCTTGCGGGCTAGTGCGAACAAGATGGAGTGGAAATATTTTGTGCCGGAAGAAGCTCCGGAGCAGGTGTTAACCCGGACCCCGATCATCAACGCGGACGGACAACCGGCCTACTGCCGGGAGACGCTTCCGTGGCAAGAACACAGCATGGATCTGAAAGCGAAGGAAGGCGTCAAGAAAGAAGAGGCGTTCTATCGCATGTTCTATCAAGCGATTGCGAATGGAGCACCGCTGGAAGTGACGCCGCAACAAGTCAGGGTACAAATCGGCGTCGTTGAGGAATGCCAACGGCAAAACCCGCACATTTACAAACGCTAGAACAATCTGCCGTTCGATCGGATGAGGCAAAGGGAAACCTTTGCCTTTTTTCGTTTGCGAATTTGTCCCCATTGTATACAATAGAAGGGTAAAGGAGGCTGTAATCATGCAATCTTTAAAAAGGCATCCGGCATTAGCCGACTTGTCCCGTCATCATCATCACGCTTTGGCGCTTTGCCTTAAAATCACCAAGGCAGCGGACGACGCGAATGCCCAGCCCGCACTGATCGAGGCGATCCGTCAGTTTTGGGAGCAAGGCGGGCAGGAACATTTTCGCGAAGAAGAACAATTTATATTGCCGTCCTATTCCCGCTATGCCGAGATCGATCATCCGGAAATTATCGCCATGCTGCTGGAGCATGTCCATATTCGCGCATTGGCCGACATCATCACCCGGATCGAAGGCGAGCACCAGGCGGACATCCGTCAATTCGGTTCCATACTGGAGAAGCATGTGCGCAGGGAGGAACGGGTCATTTTCCCCATGGTAGAGAAAGCTCTGCCCGAGGAGGAATTGGAGCGGCTATCGCCGTATCTTCACGAAGATTCCCCACATTGCCGGATCCAACCTAAATAATTTTTTATCAAAGAAAGGATGGCCTGAAATATGAGATTTTTACTTCTGGACCTCGATTCCGTCCGCCCCGATCACCTTGGTTGCTATGGCTACCACCGCAATACTTCGCCGAACATCGACAAAATCGCCGCCCAAGGCGTGCGGTTTGAAAATTATTACTGCTCCGATGCGCCTTGCTTCCCATCGCGAACCGCATTAATGACAGGCAAGTTCGGCATACATAACGGCGTCGTCGGGCACGGTGGCACAGCAGGTGATCCGCGACATGACGGCATCGAGCGGATGTTCAAGGACGTCATCGGACGAGAATGCTTACCTATGGTGTTCCGCTCCTGCGATTACAAGACGACGCTGATCAGCCCATTCGCCGAGCGCCACTCTTCCTGGACGTTCAACGCAGGATTTAACGAAATATACAATACAGGCAAGAGCGGGATGGAATCAGCGGAGGAAGTGACTCCGGTCGTCGTCAAGTGGCTGGAAGACAATGCGGCCAAGGACAACTGGTTCCTCTACATCAACTATTGGGATGCTCATACCCCTTACCGCGCGCCGCTTGAGTACGGAAACCCGTTTGAGAACGATCCGCTGCCTTCGTGGATTACTCCGGAAGTGCTGGAGCAGCATAAGAAAAAGGTTGGCCCGCACAGCGCGAGCGATATCAATATGTTCGACAACAAGACGAATCCGAAATTTCCTCGCCATCCAGGCGAAATCAAGGACGAAGCCGATCTGCGCCTGATGATTGACGGGTACGACACCGGCATCCGCTATGTCGACGACCAAATCGGCACGATTCTTGGAATTCTCGAACGCGCCGGGGTAATGGACGATGTGGCGATCATCGTGACCGCCGATCACGGGGAGAATCAAGGCGAGCTTGGCATCTACGGCGAGCATGCGACGGCCGATCAAGGAACGTGCCGGATTCCGATGATTTTCCGCTGGCCGGGCGGCAAGCAAGGGCACGTGGACCGTGGCTTGCACTATCATTTGGACTTGGCTCCGACGCTCGCCGAACTATTCAGAAAACAACCGCGCCCGAGCTGGGACGGACAAAGCTATGCCAAGACAATTACCGAAGGTGCGGATTTGGGACGCGATTACCTTGTCATTTCCCAATGCGCCCACGTCTGCCAGCGCAGCGTGAGGTTCGGCGACTGGCTGTACGTTCGCACGTATCATGACGGCTACCATCTGTTCGACAAGGAAATGCTGTACAACTTGAAGCAGGACCCGTACGAGCAGCACAACGTAGCCCAGGAACGCCGCGATGTATGCCGAGAAGCGGTTTATTTGCTCAACGAGTGGCACGACGAGATGATGTTTACGATGAAGCACGACGTCGATCCGCTGTGGACGGTCATCCAGGAAGGCGGCCCGTTCCACGCCAAGGGCCATCTCAAGAAATATGCCGGAAGGTTGGAACAGTCGGGCCGGGGGCATGCGGTGCCGGAACTGATGCACAGACACCCGCGAGAATTCGAATAATTCCGCAAGCTCCCACGTGGAAAGCCGATGCAACGCCGTGGGAGCTTTTTATTTTGCCATTGAAGGGGACTGAAAGCTTTGACCAAGTCAACAACCGTTTCCATGATTGAAAATGCAGCGATCGTGCTGAAAGATCGCGTGGTGCAAGGCGATCTCTATTGGCGGGACGGTCGAATTGAGCGAATCGTTGCCGCCGATTCGGGGGAACAGGAGATGGACGCCGACGTTCGTTACGATGCACGAGGCGGCTACGTGATTCCCGGCTTGATCGATATTCATTGCGACGCGATCGAGAAGGAAGTCGAACCGCGTCCGCGCACGTTGCTGCCGATGGATTTCGCCATTCGCGAATTGGAGAAGAAGCTCGCCTCCTTCGGGATTACAACGATGTACCACTCGTTGTCGCTCGGGGTGGGCTTAAGTCTGGGTGGAGATCACCTGTTGACCGAATTGGTGGACCGAATCCGTACGTACAGGGCGAAGCGCGCCATGATCCGCCATCGCATTCATCTGCGATACGAGATTTCCCATCTGCCCGGTCTGCCGCTAGCCAAACGGCTGATCGAAGACGGCGCCATCGACTATATGTCGTTCATGAACCATTCCCCGGGCTATGGGCAGTACAAAGCACCCGGTTCATTCGAAGCGTATGTGATGAAAAATCAGGGTGTCAATCGCGAAGAAGTGCAGGCGATCATCGACAAACTGCGGATTAGGCTGGAGTCCGTCGATCGAGCCGGCCTGGACGATCTCGCCGCCCTTGCGACGGCAAGCGGCATTCCGCTGGCATCGCACGACGACGATTCCCGCGATTTGATCGAGGAGGCGGAGCGAATCGGCATGTCGGTCAGCGAATTTCCGCTGAACTTGCCCACCGCCGAATATGCCCGGGAGCGCGGCTTGCGCGTCTGCGTCGGGGCGCCCAACGTACTGCGCGGCAAATCGCATGACAACAACATGCGGGCGATGGACGCGATTGTCACCGGCGCCGCCGACATCGTCTGTTCGGATTATTTACCGCAGGCGCTGCTGGCTGCGGTATTCAAAATCGCCGACGAATCCGCGCTCTCCTTACCGGAAGCCGTTAATCTGGCGACACTGCACCCGGCGCAAGCGTTAGGGGTTTCCGAGCGGCTTGGATCGCTTGAATCCGGCAAATCCGCCGACTTTATTGTGGTGGAAATGCTGGACGGATACCCCCATGTCCGGCAAACGTTCACAGCTGGGACAAATGTGTACAAAGCCGCATTCTATAAGGGAAAATGAGAAACATTTTCAACTAAAAAAACGATTGCAAATCATAAAAAAATGTCGTAACGTAAGAGGGCGAACGAACAGTTGTTCAGCTGGACAATTCACAGGATGAGGAGGTTGACAAGGTTGAATTTATACGCTATGTTTGCCAGCTTTCTCGGTACGGCAGTGGAATTCGTCGAAGCGTTGACGATCGTGCTTGCCGTCGGGGCGGTTAGAGGTTGGAAGAACGCGATGTCGGGCACGATTGCGGCGATTGTTATTTTAGCCGCGCTGGTCATCATTGTCGGCACTCCGTTAATGAACATTATTCAAATTTTATGGGTGCAAATCGTTGTTGGATTGTTTATGCTCCTGTTTGGAATTCGCTGGTTGAGGAAGGCGATTCTGCGTTACTCCGGACTGAAGGCGATCCATGACGAGGCGGAAAGCTTCAAGGAGGAGATGGAACGTCAAACCCGCAGCGGTTATGCTTCGGCCAAAGGCATTGATCGGTTCGCTTTCATGACGACGTTCAGCATTACGATGCTCGAAGGGTTGGAAGCGATCTTTATCGTGATTACGATCGGACTGAGCTCGCAGAGAATGGGATCGGCTGTGACCGGCGCGATCATCGCTACGGTTGCCGTTGTTCTGGCTGGAATTTTGCTTCGCAAGCCGCTTGTGAAGATTCCGGAGAATACGCTGAAATTTATCGTCGGTATTATGCTGACCAGCTTTGGCGCGTTCTGGATCGGTGAAGGGTTCAGCGTCGAATGGCCGCAGGAAGACGTATCGATTCTCTACTTGGCGATTACGCTGTTGCTGTTCTCCTGGATCGTCGTCAAGCGGATTAAGAGCAAGCTGGCGCCAACGGCTGCCCAACAATCCAACACGAAAGCAGGTGCGGTATGAAGAAAATTCTGTCCACCCTTTGGGGATTGCTGTTCGACGACGCGCGCCTTGCCGTGACGCTGCTGATCGCTTTGTCGATCGCAGCTATCGTGTCGCTCGTCGGTCATATGCCTACTTTAGGAGCGATCGTGATCTGGCTCGGGTTGATTGTGGCGTTGTTCATTTCGATCGAGCATCAGTTGACTTCCAAGCTTCGCAAGGCCGGAAAGTAACTATATTGGCAAGCTGGGGGAGGCAGTGACATTGGGTATAACGACGTTTGGCATCGTGGGAGCCGGCTGGCGGGCGGAGTTTTTCTTGCGCGTGGCCGCCGCGATGCCGGAACGGTTCCAAGTCGGAGGAATGATGGTTCGCGACGAGGCCAAGGGGCGAACGATCGAGACTCGCTGGGGCGTTCCGACGTTCCGCACATTGGATGAATTGCATGACCGTACCGATCTCCATTTCGTCGTCGTCTCCGTGCCTCGTGCGGTAAGCCCCGATTTCATTCGGTCGCTTGCCGACCGGGGCATGTCTGTACTCACGGAGACGCCGCCGGCCAAAGATGTGGACGGTCTGAACGAGTTGTATCGATACATAAGCGAACGCGGGGCGAAAGTTCAAGTTGCCGAGCAATACGCCTTTCAGCCGTTGCATGCCGCGCGCATTGCGATCTGCCGGTCCGGCCGATTGGGGCAAGTCGATCAGGCTCAAGTGTCTGCAGCGCACGGGTATCACGGAATCAGCCTGATACGTAAGCTTCTGGGAATCGGGTTTGACGATGTGGAAATTACGGCGATCCGTCATTCGTCGCAGATCGTTGCCGGACCAAACCGTCATGGAGATCCACAGGAAGAGAAACGTGCGGCGAACCGACAAGACATCGCTTGGCTGCAGTTTGCCGACGGTAAGCTGGGTGTGTTTGATTTTACGAGTGACCAGTATTTTTCCTGGATCCGTTCGCAGCGCGTGCTCATTCGCGGGGAGCAGGGGGAAATCAACAACACGCAGATCAGTTATTTGCGTGATTATGCGACGCCGATATACTCGGAAATCAGGCGTGTCAACGCCGGTGAGAACGGCAACTTGGAAGGGTTGTTCCTAAAAGGGATGATTGCCGGAGAAGAATGGGTATACCGCAATCCTTTTATTCCGGCGAGGCTGACCGATGATGAAATCGCCGTGGCGGAATGCCTTGCCCGCATGGCCGATTACGTGAATGGCGGCCGGGAATGCTACAGTTTGGCGGAAGCGTCTCAGGATCATTATTTGAGCTTGTTGCTGGAACAAGCGATCAAGAGTGGGGAGACGGTCGTTTCCAGCCGGCAGCTGTGGGCATGCGATTGAGCGCAGGGAAGAAGGGGGACGATTCTGATGCCGGATCTTCACGGGCAATCGATTGAGGGAGTGGATTACCGAAGCGGCAGGATGATTCGTGTACATATAGCAGAAGGAAAGATTACACAGATCGATAGCATGGCGGATGTTGTGACGGGGAATTCGCCGACGAATCCTCAATATCCGTGGATTGCGCCGGGTCTCACCGATTTGCAGATCAACGGCTTCTTTGGCATGGATCTGAATACATATCCGATTGTGGAAGGCGCAGTGGGGGAGATCACACGCAAGCTGTGGCGCGAAGGGGTCACGACATGGTATCCGACGGTCATCACCAACGGGGACGAGCAAATTGAAGCGATGGTACGTGCGATTGCTGCAGCTTGCGCGGAAGATCGGCAGGCGGGCGCATGTATTCCGGGCATTCACCTGGAAGGTCCGTTCATCTCTCCGGAGGACGGAGCACGCGGTGCGCACGGCAAGGCGTTCGTCAAGGCTCCTGATTGGGAGCTGTTTTGCCGTTGGCAAGAGGCTGCGGACGGGCGGATCAAGCTGGTGACGTTATCGCCTGAGTGGCCGGGAACCGCCGATTTCATTCGCCGCTGCACGGCGAGCGGGGTGACGGTATCGATCGGTCACACTGCAGCGACTCCCGAGCAAATTCGCGAAGCGGTCGCGTCCGGGGCGACGATGAGCACGCACTTGGGCAACGGCTCGCATCTGATGCTGCCGCGGCATCCGAACTATTTGTGGGAACAGCTGGCGAGCGACGAACTATGGCCGTGTGCGATCGCCGACGGCTTTCACCTTCCCGCATCCGTGCTGAAGGTGTTTCTCGCCGTCAAGCCGAAGCAGTTGATGCTGGTTAGCGACGCTGTGTATTTAAGCGGTTTGGTACCCGGTACCTATGATACGCATATCGGCGGACAAGTCGTCCTGACTCCGGAAGGAAAGCTGCACTTGGCCGACAACCCGCGCATTCTTGCCGGCTCGGCACAGATGCTGGCGTTCGGCATGGAAAATTTGGTTCGTTCCGGGTTATGTTCTCGGGAGTTGGCATGGGAGATGGCCTCCGTTCGTCCGGCCTCGTTCATGAAGCTTGCTTGCGGCCGAGGGTTGGAGGTTGGCGCTCCGGCCGATCTGGTTGGCTTTACGTGGGAGGCCGACCGTATTGCGATTTCCGGCGTATGGAAGTGCGGGGAAAAAGTTGTTTAGCCGCTCGTCGACCGCTCGCAGTGCGATCGTTGCAGGAGCATTCCTTATCATCACCCTAGCAACGTTGGCGCTGGCAGGGTGCGCTGGGAAGCCGGATGCCGCCGCCGTCGATGGTCGAGTCGAGTTAACGATATCCGCCGCCGCCAGCCTGACCGATGCGCTCAAGGACATTCAGGCGGACTACGAGAGTGCGCATCCACAAACCAAGCTTTACTTCAATTTCGGCGCCTCAGGCGCGCTCGAGCAGCAAATTGAGCAAGGCGCCCCGGTCGATGTGTTCTTGTCGGCTTCCGCTCAATACATGGAACGGTTGGTCAGCCAACAACTCGTCGATGCCCGGCAGCAAACTAATCTTCTGTCGAACGAACTCGTCGTGATCGTTCCTTCCGGTCACAAATCGGAGATCAGTATGCTCGCAGACTTGACGAAACCGGGAATTCATCATATCGCAATCGGCATTCCCCAAGCGGTTCCTGCCGGCGAATATGCGATGGATGCGCTCAAGAGCGCGGGGGTGTGGGATTCCTTGCTATCCCGCTTGGTGCAAGGGAAGGACGTTCGCCAAGTGCTCGCCTATGTGGAAACCGGCAACGCAGATGCCGGTTTTGTGTATCGCACCGACGCGGCAGCTTCTGCGAAAGTGGAAATCGCCTTCCCGTTCGACCCGCAGACGTATCCGCCTATCGTCTACCCGATGGGCATTGTCCAATCGACCAAACATCGGAAAGAAGCGACGGAATTTTATACGTATTTGCAACAAAGCGCGCCGCGTGTAATTTTTAATAAATATGGCTTTCAGGTGCTGAAATGACTTCAATCGCAATCGACTGGAGCGAATGGCTGTCTCCCGTTTTTCTCTCCTTAAAAGTAACTTTCTTCTCCAGCTTGCTTGTCCTGCTTGCTGGCGGCTTCTCCGCCTGGTGTTTGTCGCGCCGCACCTTTATTGGCAAGACGTTGCTGGAAACCGCCTTTCTGCTTCCTCTGGCGCTGCCTCCGACAGTGGTCGGGTTTATGTTGTTGGTTCTGCTCGGCCGCAAAAGCTGGATAGGAAGAGGGATCGAGTGGCTATTCCAGCAGCCTGTCGTCTTCACTTGGGGCGCTGCGGTCATCGCTTCCTTCGTCGTCGCTTTCCCCTTGGTTTACCAAACGGTGAAAACAGGACTCTCCGCGATCGACCGTGAAGTATTCGACGCCGCCCGTTCGGATGGAGCGAGTGAAAAGCAATTGCTGTTCCATATGACGCTCCCCTTGCTACGGAATTCGCTTGCCGCCGCTTATCTGCTCGGATTCGCCCGAGGGTTGGGGGAATTCGGCGCAACGTTGATGATCGCCGGCAACATCCCCCATCGCACACAGACGCTGCCCACCGCCATTTACATTGCGGTTGAGACCGGCAATACCGGGATGGCTTGGGCTTGGACAATAACGATCGTCGCCATTTCGTTCGCGATGATGCTGGCTGTCCACAGATTCCGAGATTGATTGCTTAAGTCAAGCGTAAAATGTTATGATGGGAAAAAAGGTGTATGTTCACGAAGTAACGCAACTGCTGGCGCAGATACTTGATGACAATGGAGGGGAATCCGTTGGATTATGCGGAAATTCAGTTGGTTCAGCTGTCGCGGACAGGAGATCGGGCGGCCTTTATCGAGCTGGTTAATCAGTACAAAGGGAAATTGCAGCGGTTGGCATACCGGATGCTGAACAACAAGCATGATTCCGAGGATGCCGTTCAGGAGACACTGTTGCGTGTTTATCAGAATCTGGACCATTACGACGAATCGCAAACGTTCTCGACATGGATTTACCGAATAGGGAAAAATATTTGTATCGATCTGCTGCGCAAGAAGAAGTATACCCATTCGCTGGATGCAGGAGTGGACGCGCTAGCGGAGCAGACCTATTACGACAAGCTGCACAGCAAAGAATTATCGCCGGAGAGCACGTATTTATATACAGAAATGCAGGAGCAAATCCGCAAGTTAATCAACAAGCTGTCGGTCAAATACCGAACGATCGTCGCCCTGTATTATTTGAACGATCTGACGTTGCAGGAGATCAGCGAGCAATTGGGTATCCCGGTGACAACGGTCAAGAGCCGGTTGCATCGCGGTCGGGAACAGCTTCGCCGGAAGTGGGGCGTCACGCTGTTCGTGAATATGGTCATGTTTTATTGCGGTTTGTTGGTTTAATGTTATAAAATGCAGCCCGGACGTTCGTTTATCGCGAGCATCCGGGCTTTTTACTGAGCAAAAACTATTTCCCCCGCCTCAGCGTTCAAACGTAATGCAAAATGCAAGCCGTCACATCTTGCGCAACGCTTGGCAGATCGCGTCCGTCACTTCATCCGACGACGAGCGGCCGCCGATATCCGGTGTCTTGATGCCGGCTTCCAGCGTCTGCTCGATCGCGTCCAACACCGCCCGGCCAAGCTCGAGCTCGCCGAAATGATCGAGCATCATCTTCGCTGTCCAGATTTGTCCGACCGGATTGGCGATTCCCCGGCCGACGATGTCCGGCGCCGACCCGTGCACCGGTTCGAACATCGACGGGTACTTGCCGTTCATGTTGATGTTGGCAGCCGGAGCGATCCCGATGCTGCCCATGATAGCCGCGCCAAGATCGGTGATGATGTCGCCGAACAGGTTGCTCGCGACGATCACATCAAATATTTGCGGGCGCATGACGAAATAGGCGGCTAAGGCATCGATATGATAGCTGGCCGTTGGCGTCTCTTGGTGTCGGGCGGACACTTCCCGAAACACTTCGTCCCAGAACGGCATCGAATGAACGATACCGTTCGATTTGGTGGCGCTGGTTACATGATTTCGGCGCTGCTTGGCGAGAGAGAAAGCATACTCCATGGCACGATCGGTCGCTTTTTTAGTGAAGATTGCATTTTGTATGGCCATCTCGTCGTCCCCGCGATGAATCCGCCCGCCGACTTCGCTGTACTCGCCCTCGCTGTTCTCGCGGACGACGATCAGATCGAACTCGTTCGGATGGACGAGCGGGGAAGCTACACCCTTCAGTTGCTTTGCCGGACGCACATTGATCACTTGCTCGAATTCCCGGCGAATTTTGATCAGCAGTCCCCAAAGGGATACGTGATCGGGAACGATTCGCGGATTGCCGACCGCACCGAGGAA
>JAJFMO010000467.1 GCA_020697475.1 Paenibacillaceae bacterium
CAATATGCTGAATCGCTACATTGAGAAGGAAGTCATCCCCGTCGGGCTGGAGAAGGGCATCGGCCAAGTCGTGTTCTCTCCGCTCGCGCAAGGTGTGCTGACCGGCAAGTATCGCAAGGGAGAGCCTGCTCCTTCCGACAGCCGCGCGGCGAGCAAGAATTGGGCCGCCGATCGGATCAAAGCGCGCGACTTGGACAAAGTCGAGCAGTTAAACGGAATCGCCGCCGAGCTCGGAATCAAGGTGTCGCAGTTGGCGCTCGCTTGGATCTTGCGCCAGCCGAACGTCGCAAGCGCTTTGGTCGGCGCGAGCCGGCAGGAGCAGGTGGAGGAGAATTGCGCAGCGTCCGGCATCGAGTTAACCGCCGATGTGCAGGAGCGCATCGAGGCGATATTGCAATAATCAAAAAAGCAGGAGCGGGTGAATCCCGTTCCTGCTTTTTTAATTGAGGGATGTTGAGGGCTGGATTTGGATTTCTATCCGGATATAACGGACATGGAGGATGCTTAGACGCTCAAAAACGCCTTGCTCGAATTCTAACGGACACCACGTACGCTTACAGCTCATTTTCGGTCTTATCACGCGTTTTTTCGCCTTTAAGCTGTTCCTGTGGCCGTTAGTCGTTGATGTGGCCTTGATTATCGCTCTTAGCTTCTCTCATGTCCGTTATAGACGTCGGAGTCTCGGCCCAGGGAACCGTAGGGAACTCCAGTTTTTACATTTACACTCGATGATGATCCGCCCGCCAATGCTGCACTGCCTGCTTGATCGCGCCGGAGCTTAAGTCTTGTTCCGCCGCCTTGTCGCACAGGCCGGGGAACTCCTCATCGGAGGCAAAGCGCAACGCGATAATTTGCGATATCGTCAGCCGCGCGTCAAGCAGCTTGCCGGTTAAGGCAAAATGGCGCAAATTTTCCTCTGCGCGTATGACCCGATCCTGCACTCGCAACGAATTGGAACGGACGAGCCAGAAGACAATCGCAACCCATAGTGCCGCAGCCACGTACAACAATTCCGACATGACGCTATCCCCACCGCCTAAACCGGCGAAGAATCGGGTAAGACACACGACTGCAATGATCAGCGTAAGCAGTGTCAACACTTGATGATAAATCGGGGAAATACGGCGATAATTGCGAATATTTTGTTCTTTCATGCTTATAATCCCTCCCACTGGTATATTGTAAGCAGATTATCATGCAATGACAAGTTGGGCTCATCCATTTTTGTGTTGCCCGGACGAACGTCTCGCGTTAAGATAAATAGGAAAATGATGGTCATTCAGGAAGGGGCAAGCGGCCGATGATTCGCTTGTTGAAAGAAGCGGACCGTCAACGGACGCTCGAACTGCTCACCCGCGAACCGGCATTCAACCTGTTTCTCATTGGCGACATCGAAAATTATGGAATGTCCGCCCCGTTCCAGAAAGTATGGGGAGACTTCGATGCGAACGGCTTGCTGCAAGCGGTGCTGCTGCGGTATTACAACAGCTTCCTTGCCTACGCCCCGAACCCATGGGACTTATGGGGCTTCGCCCGTACGATGCGGCGGCAAATGCAAGTCGAAATCGTATCCGGGCGTGCGGAGACGATCGAGCGCCTCTTGCCGCTTTTAGGCGGCGGACGGTTCAAGCTGACCCATTATGCCGAGTTGCCAAGCGACGCCTTATTGCCGTCTCCCAATAGCGGACAGCTCGTCTCGCACAAAGCTACGCTCGCCGACGTATCGGCCATCTTCGCCCTCAAGCGGCAAATCGCCGAATTCCGGCTTGTCCCGACAGCCGAAGAGAGCTTTCGCCGGACGCTCACTTCCGGGTCCGGGCGCAGCTTTATAGTCCGAGCGAACGGGAAGGTCGTATCGATCGCCTCGACGACGGCGGAAAATTCCCGCTCGGCGATGATCGTCGGCGTATGCACGCACCCGGAGTTTCGCCGCCAAGGGTTGGCCACCGCCTGTTTGCAAGCGCTGTGCCGGGAATTACAGCGTGAAGGCAAGTCGCTGTGCTTGTTCTACGACAACCCGCAGGCGGGTTCAATATACCGGCGGCTTGGTTTTCGTGATCTGGGCATGTGGGGCATGCTGTATCCGAACTTCTTTGGGAAATCAGGGAGGAGGAGCGAGTTTGTTCGACCCGACGATATTCGATAATATGAAGGTGGTGCTTGAGGGAGCCGTCTACGATCTTGACTTGTCGGGAAAGTTCGTTGTGACCGACAGGGTCGACCGGATCGAATTGTCCACGATGTCGCGAACGTATTCGATTCAATTTTGCGAACAGGGCAAGGGCGAATGCCACGCGGAGATTGCCCTCGAAGCCGGCATCTCCGATCTGGCTGCCGAGTTGATGCAAGTCAAGAACAGCGCTCCGGGGTGCCTGCTCGCGATCCGCTTCCGCCATTATATCCGCAGTGTCGAGGATTGCCTCGATGTCGGTCTCGCTTTCGAAGATATTTGGCAAGGCAGGCCGTCGATTCACCAGACGATTTCCTTCGTCTACGATCCGATGGAGAGGCCGAAACGGTTCATGGATTTGATCGAGCTGCAATTTGACCGCAAATTGGACGAAGCGCAAATCGACGATTTTCCCGAACTCGTTCGGCACGTCGTGATCAGCTTGCAAAAGTTAAATCAATTAAGCAAATAATAAGCGTGTCGATAATCGCAAAATAACCCCACTAAACGGAGGTTGACATTATCCTTGACTATGAACAGCGAAACGTTGCAATTGTTTCAAACTTTGACCGAAATGCCGGCAACGTCCGGGTTTGAACAGCGGATTCGAGCCTTCGTGCGGGGCGAGTTGGCGAAGGTGGCGGACGATATTGTCACCGATCGATTAGGCAGCATTTTCGGTGTCCGCTATGGGGATAAGAACGGTCCGAAGGTAATGGTCGCCGGCCACTTGGACGAAGTCGGCTTTATGATCACCCGGATTACCGACAACGGGATGCTTCAGTTTCAACCCGTCGGCGGTTGGTGGAACCAGACGATGTTGGCTCAGCGGGTGACGGTGTGCGGCGACAAGGGGGACCTTCCCGGCGTGATCGGTTCGATTCCTCCGCATCTGTTGGATGAAGCGAGCCGCAGCAAACCGATGGATATTTCGAAGATGTACATCGATATCGGGGCTGACAATCGCGAAGAAGCCGAAAGCTTCGGAATCCGACCGGGGCAGCAAGCCGTGCCGGTCTGCCCGTTCACCCCGCTTGCCGGAGGGCGGAGAATTATGGCCAAGGCGTGGGACAATCGGTACGGGGTGGGGCTTGCGATCGAACTGATGAAGGCGGTGAAACATTCCCCACTGCCTAACGTGTTGTATTCCGGGGCTACAGTACAAGAAGAAGTCGGTTTGCGCGGCGCGCAGACAGCTGCAGGCTTGATCGATCCGGACGTGTGTTATGTGCTGGATGCGAGCCCGGCGAACGATACATCGGGGGACAAATCCGCCTTCGGCTGGATCGGCCGCGGCGCATTGTTGCGAATATACGACAAATCGATGATTACCCATCGCGGAATGGTCGAATTCGTTCGAGATACGGCGGAAAGCCATTCCATTCCGTACCAGTACTTCGTCTCCCCGGGCGGAACGGACGCCGGGTCGATTCATCTTCACGGCGCCGGAGTTCCGACGGCGGTCATCGGCATCTGCGCGAGATATATCCATACCTCCGCTTCGATCATCCAGGTGGACGATTATGAGGCGGCAAAGGAACTGCTGATCAC
>JAJFMO010000468.1 GCA_020697475.1 Paenibacillaceae bacterium
ATTGCAGGGAATCGGGTCACCGTTGATGCTCCGATCGTTTGCGCTATCGAGGAACGGTGGGGAGGCGGGGAAATTTTCCCGTATACGGATCTCAGAATAACGCAAGTTGGTGTGGAACACCTCCGTCTTGTTTCCGAATATGACGAGTCTGTCAGAGCCGATTACCGGGGGGAGGAATATGCGGCGGACGAAGAGCATGCTTGGGACGCCGTCGTCTTCCACAACGTCCGTGACGCTTGGGCGCAACACATCGAGACGTTCCACTTTGCCGATTCCGGATTTTTGGCGGGCAGAGGGGCGAAATGGATTACGGTACAAGATTGCTCGGTGCTCGATCCGGTCAGCACCTTGGCAGGCGGCCGCCGGTATTCCTTCAAGATCGACGGACAACTAGTGCTTATGCAGCGCAATTATACGGAGCGAGCGCGCCATGGATTGGCGGTGAACAGCCGTGTCAGCGGTCCGAACGTATTCCTCGACTCCGCCGCGGCGCTTCAATACAATTGGAGCGAGCCCCATCACCGCTGGTCGGTCGGCGGGCTGTATGACAATGTCGACTCGCCGATCGCCATTCAAGACCGGCAATATTTGGGATCCGGACACGGTTGGGCGGGCGCGAACTATGTGCTGTGGAATTCGCGGGGCCGGTTTATTTTGCAGAAGCCGCCTACCGCACAAAATTACGCCATCGGCCATGTCGGTGAACGGCACCCCGGAAATTTCGCGCCACGAGCGGAAGGATATGAGGAGTCGAGGGAGCAGCATGTGGAGCCTCGCAGTCTTTATCTAAGCCAACTGGAAGACCGATTGGGCAGACGGTAGACGGATGCGACATTTTTTTCAAAACATGTCTTTCCAGACTATTGGGTTGACTTGCGGCCAGGGATACAATGGAGATATGACGAACAAGGGGGCTTTTTGAATATGAGAAAAAAGAAACCCGCAAAACTGTTATCGTTCATGTCGCTGTTTATCGCTGTTGCAAGTTGCGCCATCATCGCAGCCGGGTGCCAAAACGGTTCGGGCAAAGAAGACGCATCCTCCGGAGATCCCTCAGCGTCGACCGCCGAACCCGTGACTGTGCAGATCATGCTCAGCAAGCTGAAGCCGGAAAGCGTATTCTTTCCGAAGTGGGCGGAGCGGGTGAAGCAGAAGTACCCGAACATTACGCTCGAACAGGTGGAACCGAGTGAAGGCAATCGCCCGGAGCAAATCGTCGCCAGCGGCAACGTGCCGGACATTTTCGTTCAAGCGACCGGCCAGCTTAATTCCATGGCCGGCATGGGCTTATTCTACGACATGTCCGATCTGATCAAGAAATACAATATCGATCTGGCAAAGTTCGATCAAGCCGGTATGGAACTCATTCGCGGCAGCAATCCCGGGCACTGGATCACCGCATTGCCGTTGGACCAGCATTATGACGCTTTGTATTATAACAAGGATATTTTTGATAAGTTCGGCGTGCCTTATCCCAAAGACGATATGACCTGGGAGCAGTTGCTGCCGCTGCACAAGCAGTTGTCCCGGCTGAGCGACAATGTGCAGTATCGGGGCATTGTGGTCAACATGCCGCGCGCGGCGTCGCAGCTCAAGCTCGGATTCATCGACCCGAAGACGAATAAGGCGGCCGTGAATACGAAGGCGTGGAAAGATTTGCTGACGTTCGTGAACGATGTTTACCAGGTGCCGGGTAATTCCGACTATTTGAATCTGCAGGGCGAGATCAAGCTGTTCTTGAACGATCAGCGGTTAGCCATGCTGCCGGGGAACAATTTCCTGATCAAGCTGGATGAGGCGAAGACGCTGACCAATTGGGATTTGGTATCGTACCCTTATTTTGCCCAAAATGCTCACAAGAGCTGGAATTACTCCGGGCAACTGCTGTTGCTTACGGCGTCGAGCAAGAAAAAGGATGCGGCAATAAAGGCGATTGAAGTTATTACATCCGATGACAATTTATCGGAGATGTCGCGCAGCGGCGTTCAGGTTGCCGTCAACAATCCGAAAATCCAGCAGGCGTTCGCCGCCGATTTGGCGATTGCCAAAGGCAAAAATTTGGCGGCGATTTTCAAGACGTCGCCGGCCGATCCCGCGCCCGATTTCATGTTGGATATCCGGGACGACGCCAGCAAGATTGTTGAAAAAGCGTTCGACAGCGAAATTGTGTCCGGCAAGAAGGACGTCAACACCGTACTCCGCGAGTCGGAAGAGAAGATTAACCAATTATTGAACCAGGCGGCGGCCAAATAGCAGAGTAAACCGATCCTGCCCGCAGCACAGAAAGGCGGAAAACAATATGTCGAAACCGAATATCATCTTGATGATGTGTGACGATTTAGGGTATGGCGACACCGGCTTTAATGGAAATCCGATTATCCGCACCCCGTTTCTCGATCAAATGGCGCAAGAAGGCGCCGCCTTCACTCGATTCCACAGCGGGGCGCCGGTTTGTTCCCCGACGCGCGGGACGTGCTTGACCGGCCGACACCATTATCGCTATGGCATTACGACCGCCAACAATGGACGTCTGCCTCGCGAGGAAATTACGTTGGCGAAAGCGTTGCGCTCGCTTGGCTATGCCACCGGCCATTTCGGCAAATGGCATTTGGGTACGTTAACTACAGAGATTCGTGACGGGAGAAGAGGCGGCCCTGCGCATCCCGAGCTGTATTCGCCTCCTTGGGAGCACGGATTTGAACGATGCTTTTCGACCGAAGTGCAAGTACCGTTGTGGGACCCGATGGTCAATCAGAAGTTTCCTTGCAAATATTGGCATGAAGACGGCTCGTTCGCCGAGACGAATTTGGCGGGTGACGATTCTCGGGTGATCATGGATCGGGTCATCCCGTTCATCGAGAATGCCGCTGCCGCCGACAAGCCGTTCTTCGCCGTCGTATGGTTCCATGCGCCGCATGCGGATGTAGTAGCTGGAGACGAGTACCGGCAGTTATATTCCGAAAACTCGGAGGACGAGCAGCATTATTATGGGTGCATCACGGCGATGGACGAACAAGTCGGCCGATTGAACCGAATGCTGAAGTCTTCGGGACTCGAGCAAAACACGGTGATCTGGTTCTGCAGCGACAACGGTCCGGAAGGCAAGGAAGGAAATTTGAGCGGCCGCAACCGCGGCAGTACCGGCGGTTTGCGAGGCCGCAAGCGGAGTTTGTTCAACGGTGGAATTACCGTACCGGCGCTGGTGAAGTGGCCGGAATACATCCAGCCGGGCACGACGCTTGATCTGCCCTGCAGCACGCTGGATTTCTTCCCGACCTTGACTGCCGCCACCGGGTATGAGATGCCGGATTCGCGGCCGCTTGACGGGGTCGACTTGCTGCCCTACTTCCAAGGCGAGATGACCCGCCGCCCCAAGCCGATCCCTTATCGGTTCGTCTCTTCGAAGTCGGGGATGGCCGGATCGCCGACGTTCGGGGTGATCGACAACGAATGGAAGCTGTTGACCAATTTCTCCGGGGACGGGACGGACGACATGGTGTTCAACGTGGTCGAAGATCCGTATGAACAGCATAACTTGATTGATGAGCAGCGGACTTTCGCCCTAAACCGCAAAGAATGGTTGCACGATCTGCTTGACCACTTCATGCGCAGCCATTACGGCGGGGACTACGACGATGAGGCGAAATATGAGCCGGTGAACGAGTTTATTTGCAACGAGCAAACGTGGACCGAAGAATGAAGGGGAAGTATGGCGGGTCG
>JAJFMO010000469.1 GCA_020697475.1 Paenibacillaceae bacterium
TTAACGGCGAAAACGCCGTTAACCCCCCCCCCGCCCCGGCCCCCATCCTTGTTCCGGGCGAGGGTGACCCCCACCACATTTGCACTTTCGCGAAAGTGCCAAGAATAAAACTTTCCAATGCAAGAGACAATACGTTTAACCGTATTTTGGATATCTTGCGGAGGTGCCCTAGTATTGGATGAATTACGACAAGCATTCCAGCCTAAGCCACGGCTTGCCACATCGTTGGAAGCCAATTTGGCGTCGCTGCGGGAAATGTTCGCGGCTTGCGACGACCTCGTCATCCATCCCGTACGCACGGCTTCCGCGGAAGGACGCCTCGTGTACTTGTCCGAGATGGTCGATTCCGGGCTGCTCGCTGCGGTCAAGCAAAGCTTAAGCGCCGACCAAACCGGCGGCATGCTCTACAAGCAGCGGGTTACAGTCAACGATGAGCAGGCTTTCCAGGACTTGCTGCAAGCGATGCTGATCGGGGACGCGATACTGCTTCTCGATGAATCGGACGCCGCGTATACATTCGCCGCCGCCCACAAGCCCGATCGCGATATGACGTCACCGAACGCCGAGCGGACGGTGAAAGGGGCGCAAGACAACTTTGTCGACGATATCCAGACGAATTTGCGACTAATCCGGCGCAAATTGGCGACCCCCGCGCTGAAGGCGGGGTTCGTCTCGCTTGGCACAAAGTCGAGTACCCGGATCAGCGTAGTGTACGTCAAAGGGAAAGCCGACGACAAAATCGTCGAGGAAGTGTACCGCCGCTTGTCCCGAATTGATGGGGAAGCGGTGGTGAACGGCCAATATGTGCTGTCCATGATCGAGGACGCGCCGAAATCGCCATTTCCTACGGTGAACAGCACGGAACGGCCGGATCGGGTGTGCGGCGGGTTAATGGAAGGCAAAGTCGCGATATTGGTGGACGGAGCACCTGGAGTCTTAACCGTTCCCTCACTGTTTGTCGAACTTTTTCATTCGGCTGAAGATTACAACGAAAGTTGGTCGACGGCCTCGCTCATCCGCTGGGTGCGTTTCCTGGGGCTGTTTGTCGCCTTGATTCTCCCTGCGTTCTATGTCGCGCTCATCACGTTCCACCAAGACCTCCTGCAGACGGCGTTGCTGCTGCGCATCGCCGCCAACCGGCAAGCGTTGCCGTATCCGGTTGTGGTGGAGGGGTTCTTCATGCTGCTTACCTTCGAATTGATGCGCGAAGCGGGGGCGCGTATGCCTAAGCTGTTCGGAGGCGGGGCCGTCACGTTGGTCGGGCTGATTATTATAAGCGTTATAGCGGTTCAAGCCGGATTGATCGGTGCAGCGATGACGGTCGTAGTGTCCGTAGCAACATTAACTTCGTTCATCCTGCCCAATTACGCTTTCCATCAGTTGATCCGGTTTTGCAGCTTCGTGATGCTGATTTTGGCCGGCACGCTCGGATTTATGGGCATCATCGTCGGGCTGATGGCCGGCCTTGTTCATCTGATCAGCTTGCGTTCATTCGGAGTACCGTACTTCACCCCTGTCTCCCCCGTCAGACATGAAGGCTGGAAAGATGTGTTCGTTCGCGCGCCATGGTGGGCGATTGATGGGTCCAGCGCTCCTGGCATATACGCCAAGCCTGCCGGGAAATCGGACTCCGGCATAGACGGCGATACACCGCTTCATAAACAGGGGGGAGAAGCATGAGCGCACGATGGAATAAGTTGAGGATTCCCTGCCAACGTTGGAAACGCCCGATGTATGCGGCGGTTTGTGTTGCGTTTGCGGCCATGTTGTCGGGGTGTTGGAGTGCTCACGAAGTGAACGATTTGGCCACGATCAACGTGATGGGCGTCGATTCCGACGGCAGAGGGAACGTAGAAGTGACCGCCGTCGTGGTTAAACCGAGCGCCCTGTTCTCGGAAAATATTTCCGGAGGCACAGGCGCGCATCAGCTCAGCAACTTTATTGTCGCGTCGGCGTCGGGAGTCAATATCTACGAAGCGATCGGCCGGTTGTCCAAAGCAATTACCGGGCGGATGTACTTCGGTCATCTTGACGTCGTCATCTTCGGGGAGCAAGCCGCCAAAGATTCGATGACCGATGCGCTCGATTATTTATGGCGGGCGATCGATATTCGGCCAAGCACCCGGATTCTGGTGGCGGAAGGGGAAGCCAAGCCGCTTGTCAAAACGAGCCCTCACCAGAAAGTGACCCTCGGTCTAGAAATACGCGACCTGATTTCCTCGAACCGTTACACGACAGCAGGGGCCGTCCGGAACCTCAGCCAGTTTGGCAAAGCTTTCAGCGCGGTAGGGGACGATGCCTACACCGGGATAATCCAACCGGCGGTGCGCAGTGGGATCGATGTGATGAACAGCCCGCAAAAGGGAAAAGGGCAAGGACAAGGGACAGGTGGACCCGTTGGCCAAGAAAATGGGCGGTTAAGCGGGCAGTCGCAAGAGCAGGATGTTCCGGAATTGTTGAGCCTGGGGGGAATTGCCGTGTTTAAGAAGGGGAAGATGGCCGGCGTTCTCGAATCGCCCGACTCGAACGGGCTGTTATGGATCAAAGGGGACATGCAGGATGAGATTATCGCTCTGGGTTGTGAGGATCGCAGCGATGGAGCGGTCAGCCTGAAAATCAAACAATCCAAGTCCGAGCTGGCGCCGTCTCTATCCAACGGATCCCTGGCGATGACCGTGAGGATGCAGGTGGATGCCGATATCGGCCAGAATACATGCCGAGACTTCGCTTTGACCAGCGACCAATTCGACCGATTGGACAAACAATTGAAAGAGCTCGTGATCCTGCAGTCGAAGACGGTTGTCCGCAAGATGCAGGAGACATGGCAAGCGGACGTCTTTGCCTTCGGCCGGGAAATATGGCGCAAGTACCCCAAGACTTGGGCGCAATTGGCTCCGCGCTGGGGGACCAGCGGCTTCGCCGAATTGCCGGTCACGTTCGAGGTGAAGGCGAATGTATCCCGTGCAGGCATGCTGAAAAAATCAACCAAAGCCAAATAGAAGGAGGGATCGTGCGATGAAGAACGTTACAACCGTCATCGTGGTTATTCTGATTGTCTTAACGACGGGAATGCAGGCTTATCACATGCGGCGGAAGAAACATTTTAAGAAAACGTTGGTTGTCGGATGGTGCATTGCTTGCTTGGCGATCATCGCATCGATTGCGGCCATCTACGGCGCAGGAGTCATCTCCGTGTCCGGGTGGTTGAACAAGCTGAGTCCCCTATAAACGATGGATGAGGAGGGAAGATCGATGAACGGCCAGCCTAAAATAAGCAATATCCAATTCGCCATGTTGGCTATCACTTCGCTTACGATTATCGGGCATCTGGTGCTGCTCACGGTCATCTTCGGCCAAAGCCGCCAAGACGCCTGGATTGCAGCGATTGCCGGCAGCGTGCTGGGCTTGATCGGCATTATCGCTTTGTTGGCGCTGGCCCGGATGTTTCCGGGGAAGACGCTGGTGGAAATTTTGTGTGAAAAGTTTTCCTGGATCGGCAAAATCGTCAGCGCGGTATACCTGCTCTACTTTTTCCTGATGATGGTGCTCGGCGTACGGTTGTATATCGAGGCGTACAGAACGATTATGTCCGAGACCCCGCCATGGGCGCTTTCCGCAGTGATCATCCTGCTTACCTCTTACATTGTGTACAAGGGGATCGAGGCGCTGGGGCGGTTGAATCAGATCATGCTGCCAGTGTTGTTTCTGTTCG
>JAJFMO010000470.1 GCA_020697475.1 Paenibacillaceae bacterium
CGCTCAATTCTTGCATCTTGTTCATCATCCGGTGGGACAGCACGGTGCCCATCACCGACACCCCGATCGTCCCGCCCAGTGAACGGAACAGCTGCGAAGAAGCAGTCGCCACGCCGAGCAGCTCTTGCTTGACGTCGTTCTGCACCGTTAACGTGAATACCGGCATCGCCGCCCCCAAGCCAATCCCGACCAAGATCATATTCAAGATGGCAAAAGGAATCCCCGTCTCCGTGTTCATCAGCGACATGGTGAACATACCGACCGTCATGATGACAAGCCCGCCGATCGCGAGCAATTTATATTTCCCGGTGCGGGAAATGAGCTGTCCGCCCAAGGCGCTGCCGGCGACAAGGCTGAGCGTCATCGGCATCGTTACGTACCCGGAAAGCGTGGCCGAGGTGCCCATCACCCCTTGCACGAAAAACGGCATATACATGATGGCCCCGAACATTCCCGCTCCCATGGTAAAACCGGCCAGGTTGGAAATCGTAAACACGCTGCTGCGGAACAACTTGAGTGGCAACACGGGGCTTTTGGCTATTTTTTCAACATAGATGAATACAGCCAGTGCCGCTAACGAGATGCCGAACAACAGGAAAACTTGCGTCGAGCCCCAGGCGTACTTCGTTCCGGCCCAGGAGAAAGCAAGCAGCATCGGCACCATTGCCACCGTCAGGAACAGCGAACCGAAATAGTCCACCGGTGCGGTATCGCGGCGCGGCACTTTCGGGAACAGCTTCCAGATGAGGGCGAACGCTACGATGCCGAACGGCAGGAACACCCAGAACACCCAATGCCACGGAGCGTGGTCGACCATATATCCGCCCAAGGTGGGGCCGAACACGCTCGCCAGCCCGAACGCTGCACTCATCAAGCCTTGCCAACGTCCGCGTTCGCGTGGGGCGAACAAGTCACCGATGACGGTGTACGCGCTCGACATGATCATCCCGCCGCCGAACCCTTGCAAGCCCCGGTAGACGATCAGTTGGACGATGTCCGTCGAGGTGCCGTTCAAGAACGAGCCGACGATAAATATACCGATGCCAAGCAGAATAAACGGCTTGCGTCCATACATGTCGGATAATTTGCCGACCAGGATAGCGGTAATGCTCGATGTAAGCATATAAATCGTAAATACCCAGCTGTAGTAATCCATGCCGCCAAGCTCGGAAATGATCCGCGGCAGCGCAGTCCCGACAATCGTCTGGTTGAGCGCAGCGAACAGCATCGCTGCCATGATGGCGATCATAATCGTCATTTTCGTTCGTTGGTCAAGATGCTCCATGTGTAGTTAACCCCTTTGGTTTTCAAGCTATAAAAAACACTGTAAGCCGACTTTGAAATCAAGTCAAGCGACTTAAGCCCTATTACATGTATATTACAAGTATATTTCAAATGAACTCGAATGTATATAATGTGGACATTATTTGCCATTTGTCGTAAATTTATTAGCGTTGTAAAGGTGAAAAATCGTTCATAGGCGCCCCGTCGCCAACATAACAATGAAGTATACAAGCAGTGTTCGAAGAAGTCGGACGAGTTGCCGGCACGCCGGGAGGGAAAGCGATGAACGTGAAAGACAATATCCGCAAACGGAGGCAAGAGAGGCTCAAGCAATTGGCCGGGCGGGACAAGCCTCTATCGCCTGCTGTGGAATATGATAGGGCGCTGCCTGCGGAGGAGTCGTACAGAGTACCCAAATTGTCGAACGAGGAGTTAAGGTTCGGGGAGCCGTTCAGCGCCGCTCCTTCGCACAACGCCGAGCCCCTGCAGATCGTCGGCTCCCCGCAAATCGGCTCCCCGCAGACGATCGCCGCCCCGAACAGCGTCGGCGCGCTGATCTACCCGCCGTCGGGTATCGGGACCCTACCGCCGCAGATGATGAACGATCCCCGTTACCGGGATCCGGAATACGTATGGAAGCACCGGCGCGAGCTGTACCCGAATTTGTACGATACACCCGCCTACAGAGATGAAGCCACGACTCGCAAACCGCCGGCGCCGAGACGCCGCCGCCTCATGCTAGGCAAGCTCGCGCTGTCTGCGTTGCTGTTCGCCCTCATCTGGGGGCTGTTCCAGCTGGACATTTCCTCGCCTTTGGCGCTCAAGGCGAAGCAATACGTCCAATCGGCGATGACCGACGATTTTCAGTTTAACGCGATCGCCGCTTGGTACGAGCAGCATTTCCAAGGCGCGCCGTCGCTTATTCCGGCGTTCGGCGACAAACGCAGCGGGGATAACTCCCGCAAAGTGAATGCTCCGGCGGGTGTGAGCTTTGTCTCCCCGGTCAAAGGAGCGGTCGTCGGAGCCTTCAATGCGCAATCCGAAGGGGTGACTGTACAGACGGCGCTTGCCGCTCCGGTCAAAGCCGCAGCTGCCGGCGTCGTCGTGTCGGTCGGCATCAAGGATGGACAAGGGCTAAGCGTAGTCGTCCGCCATTCCGGTCAATATGAGACGGAACGATTGGGTAGCCGAAGGAGCCTTACTGGGCCAAGCGTCGGACAATTCCGCCAAGACGGCCGGGCAACTGTTTTTCGCCGTCTCGCGCAACGGACGCTACATCGACCCGGCGGATGTGGTGACGTTTGACTAAATGGCTGCCCTTCCCCATCCGCGTTCATCCACTCTTCGTGCTGCTAGCGCTTCTTTGCATTGTCACCGGGTATTTTATGGAAATCGCCACCTTGTTCGGCATCGTGCTCATCCATGAATTGGGCCATGCCGCCGCAGCCAAAAATTTCGGGTGGAAAATACGCGAAATCCAGCTGCTGCCGTTCGGCGGGGTCGCCGTCGTCGACCATGCCGGCAACGTTCCGGCCAAGGAGGAACTGATCGTCGCCGCCGCAGGTCCTTTGCAGAATGCGGCGATGGTCGCTTTCGCTTGGGTCATGATGTGGGTGGGCGTGGGTGAAGCGGCGTGGTGGGAATATTTTATCAGGGCAAATATGATGGTGGCCTTGTTCAATTTAATGCCGATTCTGCCGCTCGACGGCGGCAAAATGTTGCTGTCCGCCTGCGGCTGCTTCCTCACGATTACCGCAATATCCCCTACCGGCATATGCGTTTTCTGATCGATCGTGGGTCGCGCTCTCCCGAGAAGCTTAGGTCCGGAACGCTCGCTCAGCCGATCGTCGTCGCAGGCGGACGCAAAATATCGGAAATTCTGCGTATGTTTATGAAGGAAAAATACCATCTTATTTATGTCATGGACGACGATGGAGCGATTCGTGCCGTGTTTCCGGAACAGCGGATGATCCAGGCTTATTTCCACGAAATGAAACCGGGAAGTGCAGTGTCCGAACTTTTCGTGTAAAATAAGCAGACGAACGGTCTACGGCAGAAGGTGATGGGATGAATCGGATTTTGGTGCATTGCGAGAAAGAACGGACGAATATCGCGTTGCTGGAAGAGGGACAACTGGTCGGGTATTTCGCCGAGAGCACGGTAGAACAAGGCGAGCGGGCGGGCAGTATTTATTTGGGTCGGGTGGAAAATGTGCTGCCGGGCATGCAGGCGGCGTTCATCGACATCGGTCAGGAGAAGAATGCTTTCCTTTATATAGACGACTTGTTGCCGGCGCACACGGACAAGCAGCCAGAGCCGAAGCCGCCGATCGCCGACTTGTTGGCACCGGGCCAATCCTTGCTAGTACAGGTTGCCAAGGAAGCGGTCGGAACGAAAGGCGCGCGGGTGACGACACATTTTTCCTTGCCGGGTCGATCGCTAGTGTATTTGCCGAAGGCGGATTATGTCGCCGTGTCCCGTAAAATTGAGGATAATCGCGAACGGGAGCGCCTGAAGACGGGGATTGAATCGTTGCGCCGCCAAGGAGAAGGCGTCATCTTGCGTACGGTGTCCGCACAAGAACATTCGGAGTCGCTCGCCCTGGAACTGGCGACGCTGCGGGAACGCTGGGAAGAAGTGATGGTTTTGGCTGAGACGAAGGATGCGCCGAGCCTGCTCCTGTGCGATCTGCAGATGATTCCGCGGATGATCCGAGACTTGTTCACCCAGGACGTCGAAGCGATCGTCGTCGATTCCCGCGAGAAGAGCGAGGAAATTCGCGGACTGTTGGCCGACATGTGTCCCGGGACGGAGAAGCGTGTGACGTTCTACAGCGACCGCGTTCCCCTCTTCGCCCGATACGGTGTAGACGAAGAGTTGCAGAGGGCGTGCAAAAAGAAAGTTTGGCTGAAGAGCGGTGCCTATTTGGTCATCGAACAGACGGAAGCGTTGACCGTGATCGACGTCAATACGGGGAAGTTTACCGGATCAGTCGATCTCGAACAGACGGTGTTTGAGACGAATCTGGAAGCGGCGAGGGAATTGGCCCGGATGATCCGGCTCCGCGATTTGAGCGGAATTATTCTCGTCGATTTTATCGATATGGAATCGGATGAACACCGCAAGGCGATTGAAGATGAGCTGGAGGTTCAGTTCAAGCGCGATCGGACAAAGACGTTGATCGTCGGCTGGACGCGGCTTGGGCTGCTCGAATTAACCCGCAAGAAGGTGCGGGAGCCGCTCGATCGCTTGTTGTTCGTGGAGTGCAGCCAGTGCCAGGGGAGAGGCAAAGTGTTCGATCCCCAGTGGAATGAACGGATATAACGAACATTAGGGATTCACTGGAATGACATAACGTTCAGCCGATCGGTTGGGCGTTTTTGTGTTGAATTCACATAGGGGAACATTTTATTAAAAATTTGTGTTTCCACGTACTTTCTCCCCCCTCAATTTTCTGTATATTTTCGAATGATTTGTCGTGAGTAAACTTTCGGTACATTTATTTTATGAGGGGGAACGGAAATGACGCACCAAGGAATGAAGAAGCTGCTCGCGTCCACATTAACCTTAGCGCTTGTTATGGGCGGAGGGACAACCGTTTTTGCAAAGGATGGAAGAGGGGTAGGCAATCCTTTTTCTAATTCCAAGATTCATCAGGACAATGGAAAGCATCTCGGACAATTAAAATGGCACTTTAACGACATGGACGGAAATGACTTTGCGTGGGCCTTGCGCTACATTGTCGATCTTGCCTCCAGAGGGGTATTCCAAGGCTATCCGGACGGTACGTTCCAGCCCCAAGGGACGGTTTCCCGAATAGAAGCGATCACCGCTGCCGTTCGATTGATGGGTCTGGAGTCTGAAGCGCAATCTTCAGCGGAAATGCAAACGAAGCTCAACTTCAAGGATGCCGGTCAGATTCCTTCATGGGCAGTCGGCTACGTAGCTGTAGCTTTGGAAAACGACTTGTTCGGCGAAACGGAAACGAGCGTTCATCCGAATCAGCCGGCAGATCGGTTGTGGGCAACAACGCTTCTTGTCAAGGCACTAAAGCTGCAAAGCGAGGCGGAGGCGAACATGAATGCCAGCCTGCCTTTCACGGATGCGAACAAGATTCCGGCGGGCTCGGTTGGCTACGTGAAAGTGGCCGTTGACAGAGGCTTGATAAACGGCTTTGAAGATAACACGTTCCGTCCGAACCAATCGGTTACTCGAGCGCAAATCGCCGCATTGATGGACCGTGCCGGCGACCAAATGCCGGGAAGCGCTGACGGCTTGGTGAATGGAACGGTTACGGCACCCGTGACGAATAATGTCCTCACAATTACAAGTAACGGGCAAACGAACAATTTGACGCTGGATCCTAACGCATTTATTTTCCGCGGAGGGGTGAGAGTCAATGCTTCCGCCCTGCAAGCCGGCGACAACGTGAGAACCCGAGCTTATAATAACACGGTATACTATGTAGAAGTGATTGGGTCAGGAGGCATCATCCCCGGGCAGAATCCTGTTCCTGTACCTTCCAACGGGGTCAGCACAGGAACAGTGACGGCTGCGGTCAATAACAACACACTGACTTTGACCAACGGAGGGCAACCGGTCGCTCTGTTGCTTAACCCGAACGCCCTGTTCTTCCGAAACGGCGCGCAAATTGCGGCTTCCGGCTTGCAAATCGGCGATGTCGTCAGCACACGTTCGTACAACAACTCCGTCGTATATGTGGAGGTTACACAGTCTGTAGGCAGCGTTCCTTCAACAACCTATCAACAAGTATTGAACGGAACGATTACATCCAAATCGGGCAGCAACGTATATTTGATCTCATCCGGCAGCCAAACCTATTCCATGACGCTGAATAACGGCGCGTTCATCTACCGTGGCGGCGTCTTGGTCAACGCCGACGCGCTGAAAATCGGCGATGTAGTTACCGCCTATGCTTACAACAATTCAACCGCCATTGTAGAAGTCACTCAAGCCGTCGCAACAGTGCCGAATACCAACGGTACCATTACCGGAACGGTTTCGGCCAGGGCTATGAATAATATTTTGACGATTACAAGCGGCGGGCAGTCATATTCGCTTACATTTGATGCTAATGCCTTCGTTTACCGGAATGGAGTTCAAACCGTAGCTGCAGCCTTGCTGGAAGGCGACACGGTTACCGCCCATTATTACAACGGAGTCGTTCTTTATGCAGAAGTAACGCAATTGGCGGGTGGAGCAGCTACAAATTTGGCTGCTGTTACCCAACTGTCAGGCACGATCTCTT
>JAJFMO010000471.1 GCA_020697475.1 Paenibacillaceae bacterium
CTTGCTCCCGGCAGCCGATATCGGATTGCGTAACGCCATCAAGCTGTGGTATGGACTTGGAGATCAGCCGACAGAAGAAGAAGTGCGTCGCTGGGGCGCTTCCTGGTCACCGTGGTCGAGCTACATCACATATTACTTATGGGAGAGCTTGAATCAACAGTAAAGCAGTACATTTTAATAGCACCCCACAAAGTGTCGTTTTGTTAAGATGTTGAATCAGGTACTTTGCGGGGACCCCCGGAACTTATTAATTAGGTTAGAGGTGGCTTATGGCGGTTCGCAAACGAATCGGAGATTTGTTGATGGAAGCCGGGCTGATTACTGAGGAACAGCTGCAGGCGGCGTTAAAAGAGCAGCGCGACTTGAAGATGCGGCTCGGGGACGTTCTGATTACCCGAAAATACATATCGGAAACCCAGTTGTTCGATGTGCTGGAATTCCAGCTGGGTATTCCGCATGTCGAACTGTATCGGCAAAAAATCGAAAGCAAAGTCATCAATATGATTCCTCAACGGCTGGCTGAACAACACCAAGTGTTGCCATTGCGAACCGAAGGCAACAAGCTGATTCTGGCGATGGCTGACCCGCTCGATTATTTTGCAATCGATGAAATACGCATGGCTACAGGGTTTCGCATCGAACCGGCGATCGCTTCCAAAGACGAGCTGCAGCGGGCGATCAAGCGTTACTATGGGTTGCAGGAATCGGTCGATCAGATTATGCAGAATCTTCAGGCACGCGAACCTGAGGAACGCAAAGAGACGCGCGAGGAAGAAGATTCGCCGGTCGTCAAGACCGTGAATCAAATTATTACCCAGGCGGTCGCGATCGGCGCCAGCGATGTCCACATTGATCCTCAAGAAGACAGCCTTCGTGTACGCTATCGTGTTGACGGGATTATGCGGACGGAACGGACGCTGCCTCCGCACATGCAAAGTGTCATCATCGCCCGGGTAAAAATTATGGCCAACCTGAACGTGTCGGAACGTAGAGTGCCGCAAGACGGACGTGTCGAGATGGACATCGAATTCCGCAAAGTCGACATCCGGATTGCCACCTTGCCGACGATCCACGGGGAGAAAGTGGTCATGCGGATTCTCGATATGGGCAACACGTTGACCGAAATTGAGAAATTAGGATTTTCCGAGACGAATTTGCATAAATTCAAGCAAGGCTTGCTCAGCCCGTACGGCATGGTGCTCATAACGGGACCGACAGGAAGCGGTAAGACAACGACTCTGTATTCCGGCTTGGCTCGCCTCAATCATGATGAAGTCAATATAATTACCGTTGAGGATCCGGTCGAGTATCAGCTGCAAGGCATTAACCAAGTGCAGGTGAATTTGACGAACGGGTTGACGTTTGCCCGTGGATTGCGGGCGATTTTGCGGCAAGACCCGAACATTGTGATGGTAGGTGAAATCCGCGACGGGGAGACGGCGGAAATTTCCGTGCGGGCGGCAATGACCGGCCATCTCGTACTGAGCACGCTGCATACGAACAGCGCGGTGAATTCGATTACTCGTCTCATCGATATGGGGGTTGAGCCGTTCTTGCTCGCTTCATCGTTATCTTGTATCATCGCCCAGCGGCTTGTCCGTAAAATTTGCGATCATTGCGTCGAAACGCATGATCCGGGCGAGGAAGAGCGAGCGTTGTTTGCGGAATACGGAATCGAGGTGGGGCAGCTGAAGCGTGGCGCCGGTTGCGGCAACTGCGGTCGGACAGGCTATAAGGGGCGGCTGGCGATTCATGAAGTGCTTATCGTTGACGAGGAGCTGCGGTCGATGATCTTACGGACGGAATCCGATAGTGCCTATATGGCGTACGCTTCGAAACAAGGGATGGTTCCGATGCTTCACGACGGCTTGTTGAAAGTGAAGGCAGGGCGAACGACGGTGTCGGAAGTGTTCAGGGTGACCAACTAGGAGCGAATGTGGTGGATTTCCGAAATTTTGCATAAATTTTAGGTTATCTTTACTTTCCGCCGCTTACATTGCGATCAGGAACATGATATTCTACTAATTGTAAGAGAGAAGTCTGAGGATTGTTGCGGATATTGTCGAAAATTGATGGAATTCAGGAGGTTTCTCATGGATACTCTGGCCTATATGAAGCGAGCACATGAGCAGCGGGCGTCCGATATCCATATCACTGTCGCCTCTCCGGTCATGTTCCGGGTTCACGGCAATTTGAAGCCGGCGGGCGATCAGCCGTTGACCCCTGCGGATACGCTGGATTTGGCCAGACAATTGATGACGACGGAGCAATACGAGTCTTTCCTTGAGCGGGGCGATTTGGATTTCTCTTACGGGATCCCTGACGTATCGCGATTTCGGGTGAACGCGTTCAAGCAGCGCGGGCAAGCCAGCCTGACGATTCGCTTGATCCCGTCGCAAATTCCGCATTTGGAGAAGCTGGGCTTGCCGCCGATTGCCGTTGATTTCGCCAAGAAGCCGCAAGGCTTGTTGCTCGTTACCGGGCCGACCGGCAGCGGTAAATCCACGACGCTTGCCGCCATCATCGACTACATCAACCGGACTCGCAACGACCATATCATTACGCTTGAGGATCCAATCGAGTTTGTGCATTCCCACAAGTCTTGTATTGTTAATCAACGGGAGATTGGAGTCGATACCGAGTCGTTCGCCAGCGGGTTGCGCGCTGCCTTAAGGCAAGACCCTGATGTGGTGCTTGTCGGCGAGATGCGCGATTTGGAGACGATCAGCACAGCCATTACTGCTGCAGAGACGGGACACCTCGTCTTCGGCACCTTACATACGGCGGATGCTCCACAGACGATCGATCGGGTGATCGATGTGTTCCCGCCGGAAGCACAGCAACAAATTCGTGTTCAATTGGGGTCGGTGTTGCTTGGAGTTATGGCTCAGCGCCTATTGCCTACGGTGGACGGCAACGGTCGGGTGGCAGCTATAGAAGTGCTGGTCAATACCCCGGCAGTCGCCAACTTGATCCGAACGGAGAAAGTGCACCAGATTCGCTCGGTAATGCAGACAGGCAAGGCGCAAGGAATGATCACGATGGACAATGCTTTAAGAGAGTTGCTGCAGCAGCGGATCATTACGATGGAGGCGGCAAGGGAGGCGCTGTTCGGATTTTCCGAATTGAATGGGTAACCAGGCTTCGTGTCCGGGGATCTGAATTTGTAGGAGTTAAGTTGGGGGTGAAATGTCTTTGTCTAAGTTCCGATACTTAGCGGTGGATGATTATGGCAATTACTTCAGGGGATGGCTCGAAGCCCAATCGTTTAACAACGCATCGGAGGAACTGCGGAACAAAGGCTTGTGGATTCTTGATTTGTTCGACCGCAGCAGCAGTATTCTGCACAAAGAGATAACCTTCGGCGGGCCGAAGGTGAAGAATCAGCATTTCACCGTGTTTTGCAGGCAACTTGCCACGTTGTATAAAGCCGGAATTCCACTTGTGGAAGCTGTACGAATATTGGGCGAGCAGACAGAAAGCAAAGTGTTCGCCAAAATATTGAAAGATATGGCGGAAACGATGAAGTCAGGTACCCAGTTGTCCGATGCGGCGAGTAAATACCCGACGATCTTCCCGTCGATTTTCAATAATATGATTCGCGCCGGAGAAGTCAGCGGTAACTTGGATGAGATGCTGAACCGATTGGCGATATTTTATGAGAAAGAATATTACACCAAGGAAAAAGTCAAATCCG
>JAJFMO010000472.1 GCA_020697475.1 Paenibacillaceae bacterium
GGGCATTCTGGAGTGCAAACAAATTGCCGATTTGGGCGACCGTTTCGGAGTGCCGTTCGCGCCTCATGTCAGCCAAGGGACGTATTTGCAGTTTGCGGCTACAGCTCACTTGTGCGCGTCCGTTCCCAATTTCCTGATCAGCGAGTTTTGGTGGCAGGACAATCCGCTCGGGAACAACATCCTGAAGAACCCTTTGAAGTTCGAAGACGGTTATCTGGAAGTTCCAGAAGGGCCTGGGCTGGGAATCGAAATCAATGAAGAAGCTTTGGCGGAGTTTATCTTGCCATAGGACAGGCGAGCTCGGGATATCGAAAGGAGGCGCGATTCATGCCGGAACATGTGCAAACGGTTTACGGTTCAAACATCCTGGAATCGGAACTGGCCCCACTGCAACCCTATGTATTGGTGACGATGGAGATGCCATGGCAAGTGTGCAAGCAAAGGTTTTCCACCATTCCGCCGGCCCATATCGCAAGGGTCAACTCTCTCGACGTAGAAAAACTGGATGCCGTATATGAGGGATTGCCGGATAACGTGAATATCGTCGGCTTGGGCGGAGGAACGGCACTCGATTCGGCCAAATATTTTGCCTATCGCAGACAACGCCGGCCGTTGCTTATCCCTTCGATCACTTCAAGCAACGGCCCGTTCACCGATTTCATTTCGATTCGCAAGAACGGCGGCTCGTTCGGTTTCAAGGTGGACGGGTATCCCAAAAAAATTGTGGTCGATTACGACTTGATCCGTCTAGCGAATCCGAGGTACAACCGGGCGGGCTACGGCGATCTGTTGTACATCCAGACGACACTGAACGATTGGCGCATCGCGGGAGCCGATTCCACCGAGCAGCCTGTCGACCCCTCCATCGAGCAACGCTTAATATCCATCATGGACTCCGCGTTTGCAAATGCGGAAGAAATCGGTGCGGGCACCGATCAAGGAATTCGCTTGCTGATGGAACATACGCAGGAGTCCTCGGGATTATATATCGATTATCCACAATATCCGATCAGCGCCGGGTCAGAGCATTTATTCGCTTGGAACCTGGAGCTGGTGACAGGCAAAGAGCTGATTCATGGCGAGATGGTATCGTTGGGGGTGGTCATCTCGTCCTTTTTGCAACGAAAATATGTGAAGGACAGCCGTTACCGCGAGTTAAGGCAAGCCTTAGATACAGCCGGCGTGCTTTATCACCCGGATGAGATCGGGGTCGGTTGGGATGAAATTCAGCAGACTCTGCTGACTGTGGAAGAATACAATCAGAGGGTTCGGAAATTTCATTCGGTGTTCGGAAAGACCGCCTGGACGCCTGCTCTGTTCGAAGAGCTTCGCGAATATGTGGTACTCCGAAGTCCGGATGTAGTATGAGAGACACGGGATTCTGTCGGTGAAACGCCATAGTACTTTTTATAAGCTTTGGAGAAGGAGTAAAGGGTGGAGAATCCCACAGTGTAGGCGATTTCTCCAAAGCTGTAATCGGTATTCTTCACCAGTTGTTCCGCTTCCCTCATCACCAAAGATTTGAGGTATTCGCCCGGCGTCACCCTGAACTTTTTCTGGAACCGCTTGCTGAAGTAAGAACGATCGATCCCAACGTATTTGGCCACTTCTTCCACAGTAATTCCTTCGGTACAGTGCATTTTCATATAGTCCAACCCTTTATCCAGCCATGGTGAAGGATCGTTGCGATGGATGCTCGAATCAGCGGGATGCAGCGCTAACAAATCGTCGAATAACTTGAAGAAAACGCTGTGTCTGAGGATATCACGGGTACTGTTGCCGGGCTGCTTAAACAAAAGCAAAACTTGTTCAAGCCGTTTGACAGCCTCGCCGTTCATGTACGCGGGAAGATGCGGAGAGTTCGGTCGGAGCCCGAACCGATCCAGTAGAGACAGAGCTTGTTTGCCGTTAAAAGCGATCCAGACCATTTCAAGTAAATTTTCTTTACTCGTGCTATATTGAAGAGAGATATTTGGAAACAGACAAAAGAGATCGCCTTTGCCGAGTGTCAGGACGTGGTTGCCCTGCATGAATGTTCCACTCCCCTCGAGCACAAAGTGCAAGCTGTAATGATTCACGTACTTAGGGCCTTCGTGGAAATGAGGCTTGGCTTCGCATCGTCCGATCCGGATCGGCCAAAATCCTCCCGACTTCTCAAACTCTGTAGGTCTAAAAAAGACGACGTCAGAAAATTGGTTATATTTCTCTTGCATTTATCATCCCCCCTGCTCCATTTTTATTATAACTCAAATCATTGATTATAGGAGGCTGAGACGAAATGAACAGTACGGTTAAGTGGTTAGAAGCGGATGCAACGAAGCAGGATTGCATAACGGAAGAGCAGAAGCAGTTTTTCCTGGATAACGGATTTCTGGTTATTCGGAAAGTGCTGCAAGGCGCCGAGTTGAAAACGATTCAGGACGATATGATGAGGCTGCTGGAAGCGGGTGCCGCGGAAGTAAAAGACGACCCCGACTTTCTGTACGGCAACGGATTGAAGAGCGGGAAGCCTGTGCTCAGGCGCATTAACCAACTCATGGATAAAAGCGATCCCATGAAGGTACTTCTCGGTAACCCCTTCATACTTCGCTCGGTGGAAATGACCCAAGGGAGAAGCTTTATCCCTACACACGACTCCATGGTGATCAAAATGCCGGATGAAGGAATTATTGTGCCTTGGCATCGAGATGGAGTCTCGTATTATGGAACGGATCGCCGCCCCATTTATAACGTGGACTTTTACCTCGATCAGGCTGATGAAGGCAACTGTCTGTGGGTTATACCGGGCAGCAATCGTTGGTCGTGGGACGATTCCCGGGCTCGGTGCGCGCGAGAGGGCTTCGACACGTCCGATGCCGTGCCTGTGCCGCTTGAGGCGGGAGACTGTATATTCCATGACATTAATGTTCTGCACGGTTCCCCGGCTGGGAACGGCAATAAGCTGCGCCGCACGGTGTATTACGAGTTCCGTCCCGGAGAGCTGGAAGTTGAATTCGGACCTCATAATCAGGAATTCGTAAGGTTAAAACAGCAAGTGCTGGTGGATGGCATCGAGCGCCGTAAGCAATCGGAGTTTGGAAAGAATGAAGTGGCTTATTCCTACCGTCCGGAAGGATTGTTAGCGATGAATGAAATCGTCAAGCCGACTACATATCGTTATGAGCATAGCCAATACCATAGAAAAGATTCTTTGAATCGGCAACCGAAAATGCTGGTAGGCCGCGATCATTTCACATTCGACATGAAGACAAACTGGGGGAAGCTGCCGGAAGGTGTGAAATTCGGATTCACGCATGGAGTCGTCACGGACTCGCAAGACCGGGTTTATGTTCACAATCAAAGCAAGGATGCGGTCGCTGTCTTCAGTCCTGAAGGCGATTTTCTCACTTCTTGGGGCGAGTGGATGCAAGCAGGGGCTCACGGCATGATGATCCATAACGAGTCGGGCACCGAATATTTATACTTTGCGAACCCGGATCAGGGGAAGGTGTGGAAGACAACGCTCGATGGAGAAATTCTGCTTGAGCTGGGCGTTCCGCCGTTTGAGGATGTATACGAAGATCCGACAAAATACAAGCCTACGGAAGTCGCTGTAGCTCCGAATGGCGACATTTATGTAACGGACGGATACGGCCAAAGCTGGGTTCATCATTACAATGCAAAAGGCGAATATATCCGTTCTTGGG
>JAJFMO010000473.1 GCA_020697475.1 Paenibacillaceae bacterium
CAGGCGCACATGGATTACTCCGACGCGGCGGGAACACTTCTGCTCGACGTTGCGAACAAGCGCTGGTCGGCGGAGCTTTGCCGCGCGTTCGCGATCGAGCCGGCGATGTGCCCGCCGCTCGTTGAGTCGCACGCGTGCGTCGGCACGCTGCTGCCGGACATCGCCGCTGCGACCGGCTTGGGCGCGTCGACGCGCGTGTTCGCCGGCGGCGCGGACAACGCCTGCGGCGCGATCGGCGCCGGCATCTTGTCGCCCGGCGCTACGCTGTGCAGCATCGGCACCTCCGGCGTCGTGCTGACGTATGAAGAAGACCTCAGCCGCGATTACGGAGGCAAGGTGCATTTCTTCAACCACGGGCAGCAGGACGCCTTCTATTCGATGGGCGTAACTCTCGCAGCCGGGTACTCCCTGAGCTGGTTCAAAGAGACGTTCGCTGCGGATACAAGCTTTGAGGCGCTGCTGGACGAAGCGGGCCAAGTCCCAGTCGGCGCGAACGGGCTGCTGTTCACGCCGTACCTGGTCGGCGAGCGCACCCCGCACGCCGACTCGCAAATCCGCGCCAGCTTCATCGGCGCGGACGCCACTCACCGCCGCGCCCATTTCACGCGCGCGGTGCTGGAAGGCATCACCTTCTCGCTGCGCGAATCGGTGGATATCTTTCGCGCCGCCGGCAAGAAGGTCGACACCGTGTTGTCGATCGGCGGCGGGGCGAAGAGCGACGTCTGGCTGCAGATGCAAGCCGACATCTTCCGCGCGCGCGTCGTCAAACCGCGCAGCGAACAAGGGCCGGGCCTCGGCGCGGCGATGTTGGCGGCGCTCGGCTGCGGCTGGTTCGCGTCGCTTTCTGAGTGTGCTGCACGGTTCGTCGGGACGGCGGAACATTTTGACCCGAATGATAAGAATGCTGACCAATACGACCAAATGTATCCGTTGTATCAACAGGTTTACGAGCAGACAAAAACGCTCTGCGATCGTTTAAAAACATTCCGCAATTCGCTATAATTGACGACGGGGAGGGGAAAACGATGGGGAACGGACAAGTTGGTTCTGAACATGCCGGCGAGGGAAGCCGCGTACGTCGCGCTCTTGTTGTGCAAGGCGGCTGGGAAGGCCATGAACCTGTGCAAGTGGCGGACATTTTTCGCCGGGAATTGGTTGGTGCCGGGTTCGAAGTCGAGGTGGCCGACACGCTCGATGTGTATTTGGATCGCGAGAAGCTGCTGGGGCTGGATCTGATCGTACCAGTATGGACGATGGGTACGATTACGAAGGAGCAAGAGAATGGCGTAATTAGTGCCGTGCAAAGCGGGGTCGGGTTGGCGGGCTGCCACGGCGGGATGTGCGACTCGTTCCGGCAAAGCGTGCGTTGGCAGTTCATGACCGGAGGCAACTGGGTCGCGCACCCCGGCAACGATGGGACAGAGTACATAGTTAATGTCATTAAGGATTCAAGCCCGATTGTTGAGGGGCTGGAAGATTTTCCGGTCGTCAGCGAGCAGTATTACTTGCACGTCGACCCGGCGGTGAAAGTGCTGGCAACGACCCGGTTTCCAGTGGCGGACGGGCCGCATACGGCCAACGGGCCGGTCGATATGCCGATCGCCTGGACGAAACGTTGGGGCGAGGGACGGGTGTTCTACTGCTCGCTCGGCCATAAAGCGAACATCGTCGAGATGCCGCCTGTGTTGACGTTAATGCGTCGCGGGTTGTTGTGGGCGGCGAAGAACTGATGAAGGGAAATCATTATGGGGAGGAGATTTCTATGAATACGGTTCGTGTCGGTATGGCAGGTTACAAATTTATGGGCAAAGCTCACAGCCAGGCTTATGCGCTCACGCCGATGTTTTTCCCGGGCGTGCCGAAGCCGGTGATGAAGGCGATTTGCGGCCGCGATGAAGCGGCGGTGAAGCAAGCGGCCGAGCAGTTCGGGTGGGAATCGTGGACGGCGGACTGGCGCCAGTTGGTGGCTAGAGACGATATCGATATGATCGACATCAACACGCCGAGCGATTCGCACAAGGACATTGCCGTTGCCGCCGCGAAGGCGGGGAAGCATGTTTTTTGCGAGAAACCGCTCGCATTGACGCTTTCCGATGCACGCGAGATGTTGAATGCGGCGGAATCGGCCGGAGTAAAGCATATGATCGGTTTCAACTACCGGTTCGTGCCGGCTGTTCGTCTGGCGAAGAAGCTGATCAGCGAGGGCCGAATCGGCGAAATTCGCCATATTCGCGCCGTTTTTCTGCAAGACTGGATCGTCGATCCGCAGTTCCCGCTCGTCTGGCGGCTGCAAAAGGACATCGCCGGTTCCGGGGCCAATGGTGATCTGAACGCACATATTATCGATTTGGCTCGCTACCTCGTCGGGGAGTTTTCTGAAGTGATCGGGATGAGCGAGACGTTCATCAAAGAGCGGCCCATTATTGTTAGCGATCGCGGCGGTTTGCGAAACGTCCAAGGGGACAGTAGCGCTCCAATGGGGCAAGTAACGGTCGACGATTCGACGATTTTCTTGGCGCGCTTCTTGGGCGGGGCGATCGGCACGTTCGAAGCAACGCGGTTTGCGACCGGCCGCAACTGCGCCAACTCATTCGAGATCAACGGCAGCAAGGGCAGCCTGCGCTTCGACTTCGAGCGGATGAACGAGCTGGATGTGTATTTCCGCGAAGACGCCGAAGACGTTCGCGGATTCCGCACGGTTCATGCCACGCAAGGGCCGCACGCATATGCGGACGCCTGGTGGCCGGCGGGACATTCGATCGGCTTCGCCGAGACGTTCGTGCACGAGGTGGTCGAGTTCATGGAATCGATGCGTGACAACCGGATTCCTTCCCCGAGCTTCCTCGACGGGGTCAAATGCCAAGAAGTGCTGGAAGCGGTCGATCTGTCGATCGAAAGCCGCCGCTGGGTGAAGATTGACGAGCTTAGTTGATTGTGGCCGTACTCGATTGACTTGGGATTAAACTGGGCTGACCGCGTGATGTTCCAGTCCAGAATGTAAAGGAGGAGCAAACCACTGCCAGAAGCCAAACCTGCTGCTCACCCGAAAAGAAAACCTACACCTCAGATGCAAGCGAAGAACAAAAACCAGGCGAGAGCGCGAATGTACCGCAGGGCGTTGCTTGTCTTGCTCGGATCGTGCTTTGTCGCTGTCGCTTTGGAAATTTTCCTCGTACCCAATAATATTATCGACGGTGGAATTACCGGGATATCGATTATTTTGTCTCACCTTTCGCGGTTGCCGATCGGACTGTTTCTCGTGTTGCTCAATTTGCCGTTCTTATTCATCGGATACAAACAAATCGGCAAAACGTTCGCCCTGACCACCTTATGCGGTGTTATCCTGATGTCGGTCGGTACGGAAGCGCTCGTCCCTGTTCCGCCTGTGACGCTTGACCCGCTGCTGGCTGCCGTATTCGGCGGGATGATTCTCGGTGCCGGAGTCGGGCTGGTAATCCGCGCCGGGGGCTCGTTGGACGGTACGGAAATCGTGGCGATTCTGCTGAACAAGAAAACCCCGTTTTCCGTCGGCGAAGTCGTCATGTTTTTCAACGTGTTCATCTTGGGCAGCGCTGGCTTCGTGTTCGGTTGGGACCATGCAATGTATTCGCTGATCGCTTATTACATCGCCTTCAAGATGATCGATCTGACCATTGAAGGGTTTAACGAGTCGAAATTCGTCTG
>JAJFMO010000474.1 GCA_020697475.1 Paenibacillaceae bacterium
AAGTCATGCCTCAACGAACAAATAAAGGCGCTGAGTTCCGTAGTGGGTGCGGAAATGGCCAATTGTATCGAAATAAGGTTCTCTGGTTCGGTTAAGCCTCCTCCTCCTCCTCCACCTTCTCTCCATCAGCGTCGCAAACCCAGTTACACTTAATGCCTTCCCCCTGCTTTATTGCGCATCATCCGCCTTAAACGCATAAAGACTAATTTTTCTCATGGTTGAAATTTCGAACTGTCATATTCTAAAAAACGGCTGCCCCGGGGAGCAGCCGCCTTCTTCCTTACTTGTACTTCTTAATCTGAAAGTTCGCTTCGAGCAGCGACCAGTTTTCCGGGAACGGGTTGCCGAGCACCCAGTAGCTGATGCCGCGCAAACCATACTCTTTAATGAGGTTAAATTTCGCCTGCATGCTGCGGGCGTCTTCAAACCAGACGATATGCTGCTTGCCGGCAGGATCGTAGTAAGTAAAATGCGGCGCCTGGGCGGTATAATCGTACTCGATCGCCGCCCCGACTTGGGCTGCCAATTGGACCGCGCCACGCGGACTGAGCGACCGGGCGAACGGTCCGCCTTTGACGTAGGGCAACGTCCAATCGTATCCATAAAGGGGGGCGCCCATCATAATTTTTTGAGGCGGGATGACCGAGACGGCGTAGTCGAGCACCTTGCGCACTTGCGGGATCGGCGCCACCGCCATCGGCGGACCGCCCGACCAACCCCATTCGTAGGTCATGAGAACGACAAAATCAACGATTTGGCCGTGTGCCGGGTAGTCGTGAGCCTCGTACCATTGGCCGACCTGCGTAGCGCTCGCTTTGGGAGCAAGGGCGCTGGAAATGAGATGCCCCTGTTCCCGCACTCTCCCGGACAGCTCGCGCAAGAAATCGTTATAGGCTTCGCGATCGGCCGGAAATATATGTTCAAAATCGACATTCAGCGAAAAATACTTTTTCTCCCCCATAATATCAAGCACGCTGGTGATCAGCCGGTTGCGCGCCGCCGGGTCAGTAAAAATGGCATGAGCCACTTCCGCCGAGAACGTTCCGTTGGCAAAATTGGTAATCACCATCATCGGCACGGTGTTCGTGCTGTTCAGCGCATTCAGCGCGGTTTCATCCGGCAGAGGGACGAGGTTGCCGCTCGATTCGGCACGATAACTGAATAGGCTAAGGTATGTAAGGAATGGGGCGACTTCTTGAACAAGAGTGGTCTCTCTCGGCGTATTCGACGGTTGCAAATAAGCGTTGCTCTCGATGGTCGGTCTGGCTGCCACGGGAATGCGAAGCACCATCCCGGGATGAATCAGCGAAGGATTGGCGATGTGGTTGACATTCTGCAGTTCGGCCACCGTCACTTTATACTGATTGGCGATCGTCCACAGCGATTCGCCCGGCTTCACCGTGTGATAAGCCCCCACTGTCGGCACAACAATCGCTTGCCCGACGACCAGAATGGCGTTCGGATCGAGTTGGTTGACTCGGACAATATCTGCTACGGGCACGCCGTAACGCTGGGCGATCGACCACAATGAGTCGCCGCGGCGAATCACTTCAATTTGCATGGGACACCCTCCATTTCGAACACAGATATTACTAGGGTATTCGCCCATGTTTCACAAAGTGCCTGTCCAGCAAAAAATTTCACGGCCTTTCGAAATAAAGAAAGCCCGACCCGGCTCCAAGTGCCGAATCAGGCTTTACCATTACTGTCTCCATCAACTCGCCGGTTGCTGCAACAAGCGGTATTGCGCGTCGATCAAACCGTAATATATTTTACGCTCGGCCATCAACTCGTCGTGATTTCCTTGCTCCATAATGTGGCCATGGTCGAGCACGACAATGAGGTCGGCGTGGCGAATCGTCGACAATCTGTGCGCGATGATGATCGAAGTGCGCCCGGCAAGCAGCGTCTTCAGCGCATGTTGAATTTTCAGCTCTGTTTCCGTGTCGATGCTGGCCGTCGCCTCGTCAAGAATAAGCACGCGCGGATCGGCAAGCAAAGCTCGCGCGAATGACAGTAGTTGCCGTTGCCCAACGGACAGCACCGTGCCGCGCTCTTCCACTTGCGTGTCGTAGCCGTTCGGCAGGCCGACGATAAAGTCGTGAGCGTGAACCGCCTTGGCCGCCCGTTCTACTTCTTCGTCCGTCGCATTCAACGATCCGAAACGGATATTGTCGCGGATCGTGCCGGAGAAGATGAACGTATCTTGCAGCACGATGCCGATTTGGGAACGCAGACTGTGCAGCGTAACATCGCGGATGTTATGGCCGTCAACCGTTATGGCGCCACCGGTAGTGTCATAGAATCGACAGATTAAGTTGATGATCGTGCTCTTTCCGGAGCCGGTATGCCCGACAAGCGCCACTGATTTTCCCGCTTCGATCGTGAGATCAATGCCCTTAAGCGCCGGACGGCCCGGTTCGTACTCGAACACCAGGTTCTCCATCCGAATGTTCCCTTGAATCGGCGGTAACTCCTTCGCATTCGGCTTTTCCGGCACCGACGGCTGCTCATCGATAAACTCGAAAATCCGCTCCGACGACGCCATCGCGATCAACAGCTGCGAATACATTTGGCCCAGCCGATTAATCGGGTCCCAGAAGTTTCCAATGTAGTTGGCAAACGCGACCAACAGACCAATCGTAATCTGGCCATGCTGGATCAAATACGCGCCGTACAGGAACAGGATGCAATAGCCGACCGCCCCGGTCAGTTCGATCAACGGCCCGAACGTCATGTTTAGCATCGTCCCTTTGTTCCACGACTCGCGGTTGTCCGCGTTCATCCGGTCGAAGAAGCGCATGTTCTCGCGTTCCTGGGTGAACGCTTGGGTAACTCGTATGCCTTGGATGCATTCGTTCAAGTGCGCGTTGATGCGCGAATTTTTCATCCGGATCACTTGCCATACCCGACGAATTTTCAGACGCAATTTTGTTGAGATGAGGAACATCAAGGGCACGGTGACCATGATCGCGAGCCCGAGCTTAAAGTTGATGACGAGCAGGATGACGATAATCCCGATCAACTGGACGATATCGATCATCATGTTGACGACACCGTTGGAGAACAAGTCCTGCAGCGAATTGACGTCGTTGGTGACGCGGACGAGTACCGAGCCGGCCGGCCGCTTGTCGAAGAAGCGGAACGACAACTTCTGAATGTGGCCGAACAGGTCGTGGCGCAGATCGCAGATGACCTTTTGCCCGATAATATTCGTATATTTGATGCGAAAAAGATTCGATGCCCACTGGATCACGTACAACGACAGCATCGATCCGACCAGAAGCATGAGTAGTTGAGAGTCCTTCTGCCTTAATCCATCGTCGATCGCGTGACTGATGAGCAGCGGAATCGTCAGCTTGGTCAAGGCGCCGACAACCATCATGACGAGGATGATCGGCACGATCTGGCGCAAATACGGCTTCATGTAGCCGGCGAGACGGCTCAACTGCTTCCAGTTAAACGGTTTTTCCATTTGTTCGTCGTCTTGGTAGACGAAACGTTCGCGTTTATTCATCGTCCGAGCCCCCTCTCCAACTTGCCTTCGGAAGCCGCGGAAGCTTCATCGAACGATTGCGATACTTGCATTTGCGGAAAATCGGAATATTGGATGTTGTACGTGTCCAAGTAAATCCCCGGCTGCTGAAGCAACTGTTCATGCGTGCCGCGCTGGGCGATGCG
>JAJFMO010000475.1 GCA_020697475.1 Paenibacillaceae bacterium
GCCATTCTTCTCTTTACCGCTCAACACGGCCGTCCCGGTCACATTCTCAAGCAGTCCCGAGCCGTTCTCGTTCGCTGATCCCGTTACCTTTTTCACGAAAATATCGCTGTCGATATCCGGGAGTTGGGACTTCCTGTCCATTCGGCTTTGGTCGCCAATCATCTGCTTGACTCCGAAAGAAGAGACGGCATTGATCAACGCCGGCACTTGAGCCGCAGACAAACTTCCGGAGAACGCCTTGCCGCCTTCAGGCCGGTCGACTGCCTGCACGTAATCCTTAAGGTTCCCAACAACCGCATCGACAATCTTCTCCATCTCCGCGGCTCCCTTTTCCTTAAATGGATCGCGGTACGCTTTGCGAGCTTCCCTCGTCATATCGCTGGGGTAATTAGTCACATAATACTTGTCCTCGCTGTTGCTCTTCCAGATATTACGCTCGGCGTCGGAATAAGAATAGTGGTTTGTTGTCTCCCCGTAGGCGTTCAAATCGGTGGATGTATTCTCATTCATCTGGTTGGTGTTGTCAATCTTCTGTATACTCGTGGAATGCAGCAATGTCTGCCCGTTATCCGTCAGAGAGAAATCCAAATCCAAAGTGTAATTGTTAAGCCCTTGCTCCAATTGCTGCGATGTTCGCTTGGCGCTTGCCTTCAATTGGTCGTAGCCCGAGCCGAGCGCCATGTCTGCCAGCGCCGTCGACACGAAGACGCAAGCTCCGATCGAGAATGCCAGAATCGTTGACGCTTTTTTGCTGATTTTCATCGTAGGTCTCCTCTTCTCCTCTATTGGGAAACGCGTTTCCTTATCTCCTAGTATAAAAGGCGCTTATTGAATCCATCTAAAGAAATTGTTAACAAAAGATTAACAATGTAAAAAATGCGCCTGAATGAGCTGAGCGACCCGAGCCGCCCTCTTCTCATCCAAACGCATTGATTTAGCGAAAAGTTTCACTGCACGCCGGCCGTTTCGATCAACAGCGCTCCCAATCGATCGAGATTTTGCTCGTTGGCCTCTACGCAATACTTGACCGCCTCTACGAATTCCTCAGCCTTGGCAAATTGTTGGTCAAATGTCAGCCGAGTTCGTCCCCCTCCCAAATCGTCGAACGTTGCCGTTAACCGGAATTCGGGGCTCCCTTGATGATCCAAGATGATCTTCTCCGACGGCGTAATCTCCACCAATTTCATGTGGTTCGGGTAATCGACTCCGTTCGGCCCGTGCATCGTATACCGCCAATCTGCGCCTTGACGCAGATCAAATTCATGGTACGTATTGGTGAATCCATTGGGTCCCCACCAACGTGCAAGCAACTTCGGGTTCGTCCAGGCTGCGAACAGTTGCTGCTGAGTGAAATTGTACTCCCGCTGATTCGTAATCCCCTTCCCTTCAACCTTCGGCGCCGTTCTGCCGTCCGCCTCTTCCATTAGCTTGCCAAGCGCATCCAGCATCTCTCCGGTTCCGTGCTCGCGAATTTCCGGCGTGTCGTGTCCGTCGAAGAAAGCCGCCTGCTCGGTGAACGTCAGCTTCGTTCCGCCCGCCGCCGGCGCAAACTCGACCGTCGTCGTCGATACGGAAATTCTCGTCTCGTTCATGTCGAGAGTGTACGTATAGACGATCCGCTGTTCCGGCACGATCTCCTGGTAACATGCGTCAAACGTGAAGACCGGCCCTTCCGGCGGCCCTCCGCTGCTATATTCCCGCCCTCCGACGCGAAAGTCGAATTCGTCCGCCTTGGAGAACCACTTCGCTTTCGCCACCGGGTCGGACCAGGCGCGATAGACCTTCTCGGGATTGGCGGCGTAGGTGCGCTCAATCGTGAATGTCGCGTGCTTAACAAAACGTTCTACTTTCGATTCCATTGTTTATTTCCTCCTTGAGTTATCGTTTGCCTTACAGTTCCTCTGACGAAATTCCCCTTCAAACCGCTATTCCTCTTCCTCATCCAGATAGCTCCCCAGCTTGTCCAAACGATTCTCCCAGCTTACCCTTCGTTCCACCACCAGCCTCTCCGGGCCGGTCTTCATCGCTTGCAGCAAGCTCGTAAAATCCTCCACCGAAATCGGCGCATCGCCTTGCATCAACCGGGATACATGTTCAAGCTGGGTCAGCAGCCGCCTTTGCAGCTTGATTTGCTCTTCGATCCGGGACATCTGCAACGCCACAATCTCCAATGGGCTATACTGCTCGCCCGCCATAACGGATTTCACTTCATCCAACGACAATCCCAATTCCTTCAGCGACAAAATCTGCTGCAAACGCGACAAATCGGTTTCGTTGTACAGCCTGTGGCCCGAATCGGTCTGGCTGGAAGGCGAGAACAAGCCGATCGAATCGTAAAATCTCAACGCCCGCACGGTCAGCCCCGTCAACTTGGCCAGTTCCCCGACCTTCCAAGTTCCCTTCATAACTCAGCCCCTTCGTTAGCGCCATTCATTTACCGGTGGCTTTAGTATAAAACATGACGTTACGTAAGGTGCAAGGGGGGAAATAAAAAAAGATTAAATTTGCTCCTTCCGCTTGAACCCTGTCCTTGTACCATCTGCCTGCTCCATCGACTTGCACCATCTCCTTAAGGTTCGCCGTCTCCCACTGCTCCTTCATCCAACTTCGCCCGATCGCCGAAGAGCAAATTCCTGCAAAAATACAGGAATTCCTCGCAAATCTTCTTTAATATAGGGAAAAAGATGCAAATATGCAGGAATTTTCTCCAGCACCGCCCAAAAATGGAGGTAATTTTCCTCAAAGCCTTCAGTTTTGCAGGCATTCCAACAAAACCGTCGCATATTCCCCCAAAAAACTGCACAATTGCAGGAATTCCCGTAGCTAGCCGTTCATGGTTCATAGATTCGCCGTGAACAAAATTACAAGCCGGATGATGTATTTTGAAGAGAAAGCTTTTTAGAAAGATGATATAACAATATTGTAAGTAATAACGCTGTTGAATTTATATATTTGAGGGAGTGTTGCACATGTTAACGGAAAGCGAAAGACTGCAATACCAAAATGATGGATATTTTATTAGAGAAGGTTTGTTTTCTGTAGAGGAAATGGATGGGCTTGCACAAATTTTGGACAAATTTGAGGCTCAGAGAGCGATACAAGTTGCCAACAATAATAATAAGTTGGGGATTTCAAGAGCGAACGAAATCACTTTTCTCAATCAAGTATCGGATCATGAAGTTAATCTGAAAAAGTTTTGCGCACAGCCGAAATTAGTAAGTTTTGCGTTGGATCTGGTCGGACCGGACCTTACGCTGCATTCCGATCAACTCGTTTATAAAAAACCGGAAGCGCCAAGAGATTTTCCTTGGCATCAAGACAGCGGTTATCGTGTTGTGGACCCGCTCGATCATCTCATTTGCTGGATTGCAGTGACGGATGCGACCGTCGAAAACGGAACCATCAGTGTGTTGCCCCGATCGCATAAACAAGGATTAGCCGAGCATCGCCCTACCGAGCTCGGCAAACAGTGCTATTTCGGGGATGATCCGGGAATTCCCGCAACAGTGGGCAAGGGCGGTGTTGCCTTCTTCTCTTCTCTGCTGTTCCACAAGAGCGGCCCGAATACAAGCCATTCAACTCGCAAAGCCTACATCGTACGGTATACCCCTGCCCATGTCCGCGATGTGGCTACAGGTGAAATCATCAATCGGACGCCGATGGCGAAAGATGGAGTTCC
>JAJFMO010000476.1 GCA_020697475.1 Paenibacillaceae bacterium
GACGTCTGCCGATCCTGCGCATTTTCAACCGATGAACGCCAATTTCGGACTGTTCCCGCCGCTAGCGAATCGGGTTCGCAGCAAGAAGCTCAAGAACGAGCAGATCGCAGAGCGCGCGATTGCTGCGATTGACGAATTTGCCGGACGGTTGGCCGGCGAATTCGCTCGATCCTAAGGGAACGGCGATTGTGAGCCTTAATCTGGGACGGTGAGCGGATGGACGAACGAATGGATGAGCGGAAAGAGGGAAGCCTGAATGAACAGGCGGCGGGCCGAATGAATCAGGAGGCGCTGGTTGAACAGTTTTTGCGCTATATGAGCGTCGCCAAGAACGCCTCGGTTCATACGATCAACAGCTATGCCAACGATTTACGGCAGTTCGCCGATTACTTGCAGCGGCAAGAGATCGGGGAATTTGCCGCCGTCTCCTATCTGAACGTCCGCAATTATTTGGCAGAGCTGCAAGGTCAAGATTACGCCAAGCGCAGCGTCTCCCGCAAGCTGTCCTCGATGCGGGCGTTGTACGCTTATCTCGTCCGAGAAGGGTTGATCGGCACCAGCCCGTTTACGTATATCCGAACTCCGAAACAGGAGAAGAAGCTGCCGCAATTTATGTACGTCGAGGAAGTCACTCAGCTGCTGGCAGCAGTCGATCCAGATGGGCCAACGAGAAAGCGCGATGCGGCCATAATGGAGGCGTTGTACTCGAGCGGGATGCGAGTCGGCGAACTGGTGCAACTGGATCTAAACTCGCTTGATCTGCACAGCGGCATCGCCCTCGTCTTGGGCAAAGGCGGCAAGGAGAGATACGTGCCGCTGGGAGAGCCTGCAGTGAAAGCGATAACTGACTACATAGAAAGCGAGCGAAACCCTTCCCCTGAGTTGAAAGGGAGGCCCGTATTCCTAAATACGCGCGGTACCCGGTTGAGCGATCGCAGCGTACGGCGCATCGTCGATAAAGCGTTGGACGCCGCTGCGTTCTCAAAGAATATCAGCCCTCACACGTTCCGACATTCGTTCGCGACTCACATGCTGGAGGCCGGCGCCGACTTGCGCGTCGTCCAGGAACTACTGGGTCACGTCAATATTTCCACGACACAAATTTATACCCATGTAACGAGGGACCATTTGCAATCCGTATACAATCGCGCTCATCCCCGCGCATAACTCGCGCGTGGGATCCGCGATTGATTTGACGAAAGGGGGTTTAACGCCTATGGAAATGTCCTTTCATGCGACGACGATTTTCGCGATACGCCATCAAGGCCAAGGCGCCGTGGCCGGCGACGGTCAAGTGACGTTCGGCAACAGTATGATCATGAAATCACAGGCGAAGAAAGTACGGAGACTTTATCGCGGCAAAGTGATCGCCGGTTTCGCAGGGTCAGTCGCCGACGCAATTACGCTGTTCGAGAAGTTCGAAGCGAAGCTTGAAGAGTTTCACGGCAATCTGCAGCGTGCGGCTGTCGAATTGGCCAAAGAGTGGCGTTCGGACAGAGTGCTGCGCCGACTGGAGGCGATGATGATCGTAATGGACGCTGGCGGGATGCTGCTCATCTCCGGCAACGGCGAGATTATCGAGCCGGACGATGGCGTCTTGGCGATCGGATCGGGCGGCAGTTACGCGCTGGCGGCGGGCAGGGCGCTGCACCAATACGCCCCGCAGCTTTCCGCCAAGGATATCGCCTTGGCAGCGCTGAAGATGGCCGCCGATATATGCGTTTACACGAATCATCAAATTATCGTGGAAGAAATTAGCTGATGGAGGCCAGGGGATGGAAGCAAACAAGGAAGCTTTAACGCCCAGGCAAATCGTTGCCGAATTGGACAAATACATCGTCGGCCAGAAACAGGCGAAGAAGTCGGTGGCGATTGCTCTGCGCAATCGATACCGCCGTAACTTGTTGGAAGAGTCGCTGCGTGACGAAATCGCACCGAAAAATATTTTGCTGATCGGCCCTACCGGAGTGGGGAAGACGGAAATTGCCAGACGCCTGGCCAAATTGGTGAACGCCCCGTTCGTCAAGGTGGAGGCCACCAAATTTACCGAAGTCGGTTACGTCGGCCGCGACGTCGAATCGATGGTTCGCGATTTAGTGGAGACCGCGATCCGCATGGTTAAGCTCGAGAAAACCGAGACCGTCAAAGATCGCGCAGAGCAGATGGCCAACGACCGGATCGTCCAACTGCTCGTGCCGAACCCGCACAAATCCAAGAACGTCCGAAATCCGCTGGAGATGCTGTTCGGCAATCAGAATCAAGCGGACCAAGAGGAACCGGAACACGATCACGGATTAACCGAGGAGCGTCGACGTACCAAGGAACGGCTGCTTGGCGGTGAATTGGAAAATCAGGTTATCGAGATCGAAGTCGAGGACAACAGCCCCTCGATGCTCGATATGCTGGCTGGCCAAGGCAACGAGCAGATGGGCGCTAACATGCAGGAGATGTTCGGCAATTTGCTTCCCAAGAAGATGAAGAAACGCAAGCTGCCGATCAAGGAAGCGCGCAAAGCGCTCATCCATGAAGAGGCTCAGAAGCTGATCGATATGGACGAAGTAATCGCCGAATCGATTCGGAGAGCCGAGTATTCCGGCATGATTTTCATCGACGAGATCGACAAGATCGCCAGCGCCGGTCGCGGCGGCGGTCCGGACGTATCCCGCGAAGGGGTGCAGCGCGACATTCTACCGATCGTCGAAGGATCAACCGTGATGACCAAATACGGTTCGATCAAGACCGATTTCGTCCTGTTCATCGCGGCGGGGGCGTTCCATATCGCCAAACCGTCGGATTTGATCCCCGAGCTGCAAGGTCGATTTCCGATCCGTGTGGAACTCACCAATTTAACCCGTGACGATTTCATCTCGATCTTGACTGAACCAAAAAATGCGTTGACCAAGCAATATTCCGCTCTGCTTGCCACGGAGGGGATACGAGTCGAATTTTCCGACGACGCGATCCGGGAGTTAGCTGACATTGCCGCCCAAGTCAACGAGAATACCGAGAACATCGGCGCTCGCAGGTTGCATACGATTTTGGAGAAACTGCTGGAGGATCTTTCCTTCGAGGCGCCCGACCTGCCGTTGGAGGAGATGATGATTACTCCCGAGTATGTCAAAGACAAATTATCGGGCATCGTACAAAACCGCGACCTCAGCCAATATATCCTCTGATTTTGCGCTCCGCCTCGCCCTTGCAACTTTTGTCCCTTGCCCTATCTGAATAAGATAGGGCTTTTTTCTTATTGAAAGCTTGTCGAAATACGATCAATATGGAGGAGAGAATCGAATCGGCGTTTTGGCGATGTAAAAAATCGACAATTTTCTTTCAAAATTTTGCAGGAAATTTAACGAATTTGTCGAGCGAAGAAGGAGAATGCGCCTATCTTGTTGAATAGTAGTAGGGGATAAATATGTCTAAAGGCTGGTGTACCTATGACCTTGTTTGGCGATACGGGTTTTCGGCTGCTGGAGCATACGCTGGATGCCGCCGCCCTCAGACAGAGAGTCATTGCCAACAATGTGGCGAATGTGGATACTCCGGGGTTCAAGCGTTCCGATGTCCAGTTTGAAGAATTGCTGCAACAGAAACTTGGTGAACGGCAAGCGCCGCTTAAGGGACGGCGCACCGACCCGAGGCATTTCGTCATCAACGGTATTCCTCCCGCTGATCCCAA
>JAJFMO010000029.1 GCA_020697475.1 Paenibacillaceae bacterium
GCTGTCCGGATCGACGACGATGAAGGAGGCAGTCTTGGAGATGCCGAACAGTTGGGTGTTGGATTTTAGCCGCAGTGAATCGCTGATGACGTATTTGCCTTTGGGCAGGAAAATTTTCTCCCCGGCGTCAATCGCGCTTTGCAGGGCGACCGTATCATCGGTTACTCCATCCCCGGCCGCATTAAAAGGGGCGTCCTTGACATTAATCACCCCGGGTTGATCGAAAGCGACGAACTTCTCGCCTCCTTCCCAAATATGCCGCGACAGCAAATCCGTCGGCGGTTTGGAGGACACGGCATAGTATGGGCCGCTCTCGGGATACGTATGGCCGGCCACATATTTCCCGTCGACCAGCATCACCGGGCTGTCGTAACCTTTGTCATACGCGTATTCCTCCACATTGATCCATTTTTCCAGGTCGTTACCGGCAACGGCAATATCCGAATCGGGATCGGCCGTGTGCCTGACCACGTACCCCGTGAACTTCATATACACATTGCGCAGGTAAATCGAACGGTCGATGTTCTGCACAACGACGTTGTCGGCATCCTTCTTCTGCAGCTCGATATTACCGTCGACCAGGCTGAGGTTTCCGCTCGCCTCTTGTCCATCCGCCGCCTTCTTGACCAGGAACACCGGCCCCGCTTTCTTGGTTACGGAAAACCCGACAACCGTCAACGGGGATTTGCCGTGGTAATAGATGGCGGCGGTCGTTTGACCGTTTAATACGACCCCGGTAATGAGCGGGGCCGGCTGCGAATTGCTCGCATAGATCCCGTATTTGCCGCCGTCCACTTCAAGATCGGTGATGCTTCCGCCGCTGCCGATAATATCGTACACACCGGCAAACGCCCCTGAAGCGTCGATCTTCACGTCCTGAATGGCGCTGCCTTCGCAGCTCTGGTGCCGGACGGCCACCGCTCCAGGATTATCACCCAGCGCGAAATCGATGCCGCGGATGACGTTGTCAAAGCTCTCATTGGGCTTCTCTTCCCCGGGCGCGTCATCCTTCTCCCGCCAAAAATGAATCACCGGCTTAATATGTGTGCTCCCGTCCTCCACCGCATAGGGACCGCTCACCCCGTCAAAGCCCGGCGCATGGTCGGCCAGCTTGATGACAGGCCTGTGCTGCTTTGCCGTCGAGCCGAACAAGTAATTGCCGACTCGGTTCACCGTCATTTTGCCTGCTGGGATATAAGCTTCGATGGTGTCGCTGACCAGATACGTTCCGTCGGGGAAGAACACCTGCATATTTTGCTCGAACGCGTCGGTAACCGCCGCCTGAATCGCCTGCGTGGCATCCTGCTTGCCTTTGGGGTCGGCGAAGTACGGCGCAGCCGTTACATCCAGCACCCCCAGACTCGCATAGTCAATCTCTGATCTGGCGTCGCTCGACCCACCTGCCTGAGCTCCGCCACCCAGCGACCCGACCGCCAGCGACCCGCTCGCCTCCGGTCCGCTTTCCGCCATTGCAGCACTCGCCGCTCCAGGCGATGAACACCCGACGAACAGTGCCGCCAAAATCACGGCTACTCCGGCCATTTTGCCCAACCTCCTCATTAAATCCTCTCCTTTTCCCAATTATATATGATTCTTGTCACCACCTTGCATATCTGGATGCCTTCTCCCCAGTGTAGCCGATGCCGCCTTGCAAATCATTACACTAACCGACGGTAAGTTATCCTATTTTACGATTTCGGCGACAGCAGGAAGGAGAGGCTGGCAAACGGTATTTGAAAAAACAAAAGATAACTATTGTAGTGATACATTGCTATTGTTATAGTTTATAGTAAAATTTAGGAAAGGGGGGCACGTATGAGTGTGATTTCTGTCGATGGAGTGACTAAAGTTTACCGGGTACGCAATAGGAAGAAGGCTCAGGGGGAAAAGGGCAAATCGAATTCTTTCAACTGGCTTACCCGCTTCCGCCAATATCAAGATATTCATGCTGTTAATAATATTAGCTTCTCCATCAATCGGGGGGAAACAGTTGGCTTTTTAGGTGCTAATGGAGCCGGCAAATCGACTTTAATAAAAATGTTGTCTGGTATTCTTGTCCCCACATCGGGCAATCTGGAAGTCAATGGTCTTATTCCTCATCGCAACAGAATGAACCACGCCATGAATATCGGAGTTGTGTTCGGCCAAAGAACCACATTATGGTGGGATCTCCCCCTTAATCATTCGTTTGAGTTGCTGAAGGTTATTTACGAAATTAATCCCCAAGATTATAAGGAAACTCTAGACTGGCTGGTAGATCTTCTTGAATTAGAGCTTCTATTAGATCGGCCTGTCAGACAACTGTCGCTTGGACAAAGAATGAGAGCAGAGTTAGCAGCGGCGCTTCTTCATCAACCACAGGTGTTATTTCTCGATGAACCCACAATTGGATTGGATATAGCAGTAAAGCAAAGAATTCGCTCGGCGCTCCGAGAATTGAATCGGAAGTGGGAGGTAACGATACTGCTTACAACCCATGATTTACGAGACATTGAGGAAATATGTCAAAAATTAATCGTCGTAGACAAAGGTAAACTAATGTATAACGGTACTCTCCATAATTTTCGGGAACAATTCTGCGATCAGAGGGTCATTCGGGTTGCGCTGCAAGATGAGAAAATCGCTAAACAATTAGCTGCAGATCCACCGCTGGAAATATCCCATGCCGAACAGGATGGGCCATGGGTTGCGTTATACTTCAACCGGATCCAAACTTCCGCTGCAGAAATAGCCAGTAAAGTTATGAGTCAATTCGCAGTAATGGATCTTGTGGTTGAAGAACCTTCCATCGAAAAGACAGTTACAGAATTATATAGGGGAGTTTAACAGGAGTTGATACAGGCTGGGTAATCATAGGATCCGCCAGGCAAGCCGGTCGATATGGGTGACTTTCCATAAATACGGGTATTTAAGTTTCGTTGCTTATCGTCGTGCCGCTAACTACCGCTTTGCTTATTTGCTAAGTTTGCTTGGGAATGTCGTTCGGGTAGTCGCTTTCGCCGCACTTTGGCAAGTTGCGCTTGCATGGCGCCCCGAGATTGGCGATTACAGTCCTGAAGCTCTCTTAACTTACGTGCTTGTCGCCTTTATGCTTGATGGATTGATCAGTTTCCGCACGGAAAGTGTTATAGCGAGTTCTGTACGCAACGGGGACGTGACCACCGACTTGATCCGGCCATTGGATCATCAACTTCTTCATTTCTCCAACGCCATAGGGACTGCATTTATTGAGGGCATATGGCTTATCGCAATTACCGGTATTTTAGGCTACTTTTGGCTGGATATGATTTTCCCACACAATTGGACCACATTATTTCTATTTGTGATTAGCGTACTTCTTGCCATAGTGATCAAATATGATTTGGCTTACCTTACGGGTGTCGCAGCTTTTTGGTTAACAGATGTGCGTGGTTTAATTGTAACTCGATCTACACTTGTCGGTATACTTGGTGGCGCTTACTTTCCTCTGGAGCTCCTGCCGCATTCGGTACGAAGCGTACTCGATATTCTACCTTTTGTAGGAACAATTGCTATTCCGGCACGTATATTCGCTGGCAATATTTCGGGATCAGAGCTGTGGATATCCCTTGTCCAGCAGTTGGTTTGGGCGATTGTCTTATGGGTGCTTGCAAGAATCGTTTGGAAAAGGGCGGTGAGGAGGGTTACGGTCAATGGCGGTTAATTCCCGGCAAATATTACGACATTTCAAGCTATATCCCCATTATTTAATGCAGTCGATCAAATCCCACATGGAATACGGCATCGATTTCTATATGGGGGTCATTGCTTCTGTTTCCGGCCATCTTGCTGCACTTGCTTTTTTGGTTGTGTTATACCAGGGTGTACCTGCCATTGCGGGGTGGACCAGTTGGGAAATCGTTTTTCTATATGGGCTTGCAACAATATCGAGGGCTATTGCCAGCACGCTTTTTCAGGGAGTGTGGTCGATCAGCGGCCTGATTGCCAAGGGGGAAATGGACAAACTGCTGGTTCGCCCGCTTTCGCCATTATTTCAAGTTATCGGCTCCACTTTCGGGGTTCAAGGTCTCGGCCATTTCATAAGCGGAATCGCCATGCTTTTGATTGCAGGATGGAAGGTAGATATGGTATGGGGCGCGTACCAGCTTGGGTGGTTATTGTTAGCTGTTATTTCCGGTTGCCTGATTCTCGTAAGCGCGTTGCTGATCGCGGAAAGCATTTCGTTTTGGACGGGAGGGCAGCAGACTAACCTGCCATATCTTGCTTACCAAATTGGGGAACTTGGCAGATATCCTGTGGATATTTATCCTTGGCCAATACGTTCATTGATTACTTGGGTAGTTCCGTTCGCCTTTGGCACATATTATCCGGCAGCAGCCATATTTAATAAACCTGGTGCTCAATTGGCAGTTTTATCGCCGGTTCTTGCGGTAACTTTCCTGATCATCGCGTTGATAGTTTGGCGTGCGGGAATTCGAAGTTACACCGGAACAGGTTCTTAGGGCTTACAAATTGTTATGGGAGGTCTATTTATGTTCATGTCAGATTCCGCGCTTGACAAAGTCACAACGTTAGAAATGATCGACCGGGATTACCTAACCCAGTTAATAAGAAAGGCGGGTTACAACAACGCAACGGTAACTTCCTTTATTCGTGAAGCTGCGGGTGGGAAGTCCCATGGGGGAGGTTCAATCTTTCGATACAAACTAACCTATTCGGAGAACGGCTCTGTCGCTGCACCCGATTCAATTGTACTGAAACAATCGCGGGAAATAAGCAGCCAAGCATTAGACCCCTTATTTGCACGACGGGAAGCTGATTGCTACCTTCATAAATTGTTTAAAGACATTAATGAAAAGCTTTATGTTCCTCATTCTTATTATCTTGCTATTAGACCGGAGTTGGGGCAATACTGGGTCTGGATGGAGGATCTTGGCGAGGCTTCGTTCGATATAGAATGGTCGCCGAAAGTGCTCGAGGAGATGGTTCGGGACATTGCCGAACTGCACAAAGTTTGGTGGGGCAGAGAGGAAGAAATGAGTGGATTGCCCTTCTTGCGTCGTCGGGCGCAAGCCATGTATGACGGACTTTGGGTAGAGCGAATTACCCAAAATTGCAGTTCAATCGAAAACCATCCACAGGCTGAAAAAATTTCGAAAGTCTTTACATTCGAAAGATGTAAAATGCTGATGAGATTAAGCCAAGCTGAGAATCTGATCTATCCTAAGTTGGAGGCATTGCCGCAAACCCTACTGCACCACGACATTTGGCCCCCCAATTTGGGACGGTTTTCGGGCAAAACGGTTTTAATCGATTGGTCTTATGTTGGCCCAGGCACACCCGGAGCGGATTTAAGCCAGACAGTAGCTCTGTTGTTGCAAATGTGGGACCCGAAATTTGATGACGAAGCGCTATTGCAGGCTCTATGGTCCGGATTAAGGGAAGATGCGGGCCTTCCAATACAATTCGATGAAGTCGCAGCAGGTTACGAGCTTGCCTTCTGTTTGCGACCCGCTCATGCGTTGGGGGGACCGGTTCTTGGAGGGATCCTTTCCGGCAAAGGCTCTATGGTTGGAGATTCCGGCCTGGAAGGCAAATTGGCTTCTGCTGAAGCGGTTTTACAGAGAATTGAGCGTGGCGTTAGACGGATAAACGGGTGAAGGTGGAAAATAGCCGATTGCAAGGAATGGCCAGGCCAGGTGCACCTGGCCTTTTTTTTTGCCTTCGCTATTAAGGTTTCTTTAAGATTTTCGCTGGTATAATGGGCGGTGCAGAAAGGAACATCCGAACCATGATGAGAAAAATATTGGTCACCCTCGTCCTGATCGTCACGGCGATCGCCGTCTATCTGGGCATCGTTCCGCCGCAGGACAAGGCGCCGACCGTTCGCAACGGGTACCTTGATCTGTCCGATTGGGACGAGCAGAAGAGCCTCAAATCGCTGGACGGAGAATGGCAGTTTTATTGGGGACGGCTGCTGGAGGAACGAGATTTCCGGAGCGAGCCCGGCCTGCAAGCCGACCGGCTGGGATGGAGCCTGACAGCGGGTTGGCGCAATGGGTAAGGCGGATGTGAACGTGTTGTTTATAAATTGTTTAGATCGTTAATTTATAATGGATGAGGGCATAGTCATCATCATCGTATTGGAGGCCTTGTGATGTCCTCATCGATTGCGCAAATAAGCTCGCAACTTGTCGGAATAGGTGAATTTTCCCTTCCATTCGTGCGAGAATTCGCCACGATCCAAGTCGGGGAAGTTTCCGGTGTTGCCGGGGAGTGCGTGGATGTCCCGGTCAACCTGACAGAAACCTCTGCAGGTGTCTGCGCCTATGGATTGCGCATCCGATACGATTCTGCCGCTCTGCAATTTGTCGGTGTCCAGTCGGATAGGGATCTCTTTCTTCCCCTTTCCCTTGCGGAAGGATCGTTGGTTTTCATGTGGACCGATTGTTCCGGGGGCAGGCAAGCGCGGCATTCCGGCGATCGGCTGTTCACAATGAAATTCCGGATTCACCAACATATAGCCTGCGGAAACAAAGCGTTGATCGTCGATGATCGGCTGAACCCGGGCCGATTGGCGTTCACCGATCAGGCTGGGTACGAAATGAGCAAGAGCTTGTTGAGCGGCAAGGTGACCATCGTCGCCTCAGCGAGGAATTGGGCGCGGTCGAACGATTCCGATCCGGAGAATAGACCAAAATGGCTGGACACAGGTATAGCGAAAGCGGCGACTGGAGTCTTCTATTAGAATGTGATATCGTAACGAGTTTTGTCCAAGAGGGGGGTTATTCCCGGAGCTGAACATCAGGCTCGGAATAACTTTTTTTCGTTTCCAAAACTCACCCCTGTGGTAAGATAAGGAAGAACAAGACCAACGGGGAGGAAGATCGAATATGGCCAAAATTGTGATTATCGGGGCTGGAAGCGGTTTCGGAGGAAGGCTGTCGATCGACATCATGTCGCATGAAGAGCTGCAGCATTCAACGATTTGCCTGTGCGACAGAAGTCCGGAAAGATTGGAATTGGTCGCGAATTATGTACGCAGGACGGCCGAGAAATATCGTCTGCCGACGAAAATCGAGGCCGGCACCGACCGCACCGAGCTGCTTCCGGGGGCGGATTATGTCATTACCTCGATTTCGGTCGGAGGCGGAGCCTATTACGGCCATCCCTACAAGGCCGAGGTGGAAATCCCGCGCAAATACGGGATCGAGCAATCCGTAGCCGATACGTGCTCCATAGGGGCGGTATTCCGCTTTTTGCGCACCGGGCCGGTGCAGCAGCAAATTTTGCGCGATGTGGAGAGGATTTGCCCGGACGCCTACTTGCTTAACCATACCAACCCGATGGCGATGCTGATCTGGCTGCATTCCGCCGGCACCTCCCTGCGAAACGTCGGCTTGTGCCACGGGATTCAGCATACCGCCAAACGGCTATCCTCCTTCTTGGGCATACCCGACAAGGAACTGTCTTACCATGTCGCCGGAATCAATCATATGGCCTGGTTTTTGGAGATGAAGCGCGGCAAGGAGGATCTGTATCCGCTGCTAAGAGCAAAGATCGCCGATTCCGCCCATCAAGACAGCCAATTTATGCAAACCGAGCGGGTCCGCCTGGAAATCATGAACCAATTCGGCTATTTTCCGACGGAAAGCTCGCACCACGATTCGGAATATTTGCCTTATTTTCGCCGGACGCCGGAGCTTCTGGCTGAATATGGGCTGCAGACCAGAGTGGTACCAAATGAACAACCGAAAAACCGACAATGGATGAAGGAGGCGGAAGGAGACGGCGAATCCGCTCCGGTCGGCGAACTGAAGAAGTCCGAGGAGTATACTTCCGGCATTATCAAGGCGATCGAGACGGATGTGCCGTTCCGCTTCAACGGGAATGTGATGAACACCGGCTTGATTACCAATTTGCCGCAAGGCAGCTGCGTCGAGGTTCCTTGCCTAGTCGACGCAAGGGGTATCCATCCGTGCTATGTGGGCGATTTGCCCTCCCACTTGGCGGCGTTGAACCGATCGAATATTGCCGTGCAGGAGTTGGCGGTGCAAGCGGTGCTGAACCGCGACCGCGATGCGGCCTTCTACGCTTGCGCTCTGGACCCGTTGACCTCGTCCATGCTTTCGTTGCCCAAGATTCGCGCGATGTTTGAGGAGCTATGGGCTGCGGAGGGAGATTTGCTACAATGGTTCGACCCCTCTTTCCGTGGAGATTTGCAGGAAACCTATGCGAAATAAATTAGCGATACAGTAGTACATAAGGAACGCAAGGGCCAGGTTTACACCTGGTCCTTTTTTTGTGTGGATATTCGTGTCGAAGATTGCGGAAATTTGCGAGAAGTAATGATATGATGGAATTAATTGAAATATTTGGCGAAAAAGGTTGCTTGGCAGCCTGGCTGAACGGGAGGTTGGCTAATATGGCACACGGAGTCCGTTGTGACTGGTCTTATAGCGAAACGATAAACTTTGGAATGCAGCAAAATCATGTCCCGGTTGTGAAGCGAATTGTGCTCTCCAATCCTACAGAGGAAGAGCTGCGCGGACTTGTGGTTGAGCTGGTATCGGAGCCGGATTTTGCGTATGGATGGAGCAAAACGATTGACGTGTTGCCGGTTGGTCAGGATATCGATTTAGGGGCGATTCCTGTGCAAATGTCGACTTCCTTCCTGGCGCAATTGTCTGAACGAATTGCCGGATCGCTGACGTTGACCGTTCGGCAAGGGGAAACGGAGCTGTTTCGGGAACGGGGGTCGATTTCAGTGCTCGCCTTCGACGAGTGGAGCGGCTTGGCCGTCTTGCCTGAATTGGTCGCCGCCTTCGTTACGCCTAATCGCGATTCCATCTCGCAGGTCATCCGCGAAGCCGCCGATATTATGGGGCGATGGGAGGGAAGCCCCTCATTCACGGCTTATCAAAGCAAGGATCCGAATCAGGCCCGCATTCAGTCGGCTGCCATCTATGCTGCACTGCAAGCCAAACCTATATCTTATTGCGTGGCTCCTCCCAGCTTCGAATCTATCGGTCAGCGCGTTCGCCTTCCCGAGACCATTTTCGCGCACCTTATAGGCAATTGCCTTGACTTGTCACTGCTGTACGCCGCTTGTCTTGAGGCGGTCGGTCTTCATCCGCTGCTTGTTTTTACTGAAGGACACGCGTTCGCCGGGGTATGGCTGGAGCCGGAAACGTTCGCGGAGAGCGTGCAGGACGACATCTCGGTGCTGACTAAACGCCTCGCGGCAGGGATTCATGAAATTTGCGTAGTCGAGTCAACAGCATTGACACAGAGCCAGCCCGTCAGTTTCTGTCAAGCAGCTATGTTGGCGGAGGGGCATCTGGGCGATCCCGACAAATTTGATTGTTTAGTCGATGTACGTCGAGCGCGCGCGGCCGCGATCAGACCGTTGCCCTTGCGGACATCGAAAGAGTCGGATACCGGCGGCGAGTCTGCACTCCCGGAGCGACCTACAGATGTCGCGAATGCCCCGGAACTGTTGGAATTGGTTGAAAAGCCGATTGAGACGGACACTCCGCGGCCAATGACCAGGCAGAAGCAGTGGGAGCGCCAATTGCTTGATTTGACCTTGCGCAATTCGCTGCTGAACCTCCGCCTGGCAAGATCCAGCATTCCCGTGATCACCGCTTGGCTTGGGGACTTGGAAGACGAGTTGGCCGATGGGGAAGAATTTCAACTGCTTGCCAAGCCAAGCGATTGGCAGGATAACGAGCGGGATGCCGGGTTGTATCAGAAAATCCACGCCAATCATCCTTTGGCCCCCCTATTGCGTGAGGAATTTCAGCAAAGGCGTCTGCGCGTGGATCTGAATGCCGCCGATCTGGAACGCAGGATCGTACATCTGTATCGGTCGGCCAGAAGCTCACTGGAAGAGAATGGCGCCAATACGTTATATCTCGCGTTTGGTTTATTGAGGTGGTACGAGACGACGGCAAGCGAGATGCCGCGTTATGCCCCCATTGTGTTGCTGCCTGTCGATATCGTGCGCAAGTCTTCGCGTCTGGGCTATGTCATCCGGGCGAGAGATGAAGAACCGCAGATGAACATCACCTTATTGGAAATGTTGAAGCAAGATTTCGGCATTGCGATCGACGGTCTGGATCCGTTGCCAAGGGACGATAAAGGGATTGCCTTGAAACGGGTGTTCCATGTGTTCAGGCATGCCCTGATGCATGTTTCCCGTTGGGATGTGGAGGAAACCGCTTGTGTAGGCCAATTTTCTTTTGGCCAATTCGTGATGTGGAACGATATTCGGACTCGCGCGGAACAACTGGCCGAGAACAAAGTGGTGGCCAGCCTCATGGAGGGGAAGCTGAAATGGCAGGAAAATTCCGAAGAGCCGTCAAAACCGCTTGATCGGGATCATCCTGCAGCTTTGGCTTTGCCGACAAGCGCCGATTCTACGCAATTAATGGCGATTCGGGCAGCCGCAGACGGCCAAAGCTTTGTTCTGCACGGACCGCCGGGCACCGGCAAATCTCAGACGATTACGAATATGATCGCGAATGCTCTGGCCGGTGGCAAGAAAGTGCTGTTTGTCGCTGAGAAGATGGCGGCTCTTTCCGTTGTCCAGAGAAGGCTGGAGCAGATCGGCCTCGGACCGTATTGCCTTGAACTGCATTCCAACAAAAGTACGAAGAAGTCCGTTCTCGATCAATTGGCCAGAGTCATCGAATCGCGAAAGGTTTCCCCTCCGGAGAATTGGAAAACCCAAGCAGACCGATTGAGCCAATTGCGTCGCGAGTTGAACGGGTATGCAGAGGCGCTGCAGAACAAGCATAACAGCGGTATGACCTAGTATGAAGCAATTTCAGGGTATGAGAAAGCGGGCCAAGGGCCGGACGACGTTCGCTTCGACGAAGCCGTGATAGACGGATTAAGTTCAGAGAAGTTCATCGCCTGGAACGACTTGGCATCGCAAATTCAAGTGGCGGGCGCCCTGTGCGGAGATCCATATATGCACCCTTGGTGCGATTCCTGCAGTCCCCACTACAGCCCTGCGATGAAATCCGCAGCAGAGTCGTTGCTGAGCCAATTTATTCCGGAAGTGTCCAGACTCCGAGAAATGTTGGCCAGGGCGGCGGAATTGTTTCAGCTTGATTCGCCGCAATGGAGCCGCGGCAATATCGAAACGCTCGTCCGGTTGTGCGAGTTGGCCGTTCGTGTTCCGGATGTAACGCCGGCTTTGCTTCAAACCCCCGAAGCCGAGGCACAGGCCAAGCTGAAAACGTTAGCCGACCAGGGCAAACGAACCGATGCGGCAAGGGAAAAAGTGTGCGCCAAGTTTGTTGGAGAGGAAGCCCTTCGCTCCGATGCGGGGACTGCCCTATCCGAATGGGATCGCAGGGAGCTGCAATGGATTCTGCCAAGATGGATCGGTCACAATCGTATCTATAAATGGTTGAAGAAACTGTCGCTTCCTGGCCAAGTAATTTCGAAAGACAATACTAGGGTCTTTCTGCAGGAGATCGACGACTGGCAGAAGGAAGATCGGAAGCTGATCGAAGCGAAAGAGCAGGCTGCCCCTTTGCTTGGTTCAACTTGCATCGAGAGCGGGAAGGGGAATTGGGAGGAGATTGCCGCAGTCGGCGATTGGCTTCGCCAAGTGCATGGGCAATTGGTGCAATGGTTAAAGGACTCCTCGGCGGCCACTCGGGCAAGAAGCCGCATCGCGGATCTCCTTGTTACTGTCCGTGGCGATTCCGAACAGGCGAGGTTTTTCCTTGATGCAGTGGAATGCTGCAAGACGGTTATGGGGGGCGAGCGGGAACTGAAGCAGTTGCTGCAGATCGACTTTGAACGATTCATACTGCTTCCCGAGGCGGCAGATTGGTTTTCTTTCCTGATAGGGAAAGCGGAATGTTGGGCCGCCAATCTAGACCGATTGCGGGATTGGTGCGCATGGCGCCGAATTCGCGCGCAAGCCGAGGAGGCGGGGCTGCTCCCCATAGTTTTACTATATGAGCAGGGCAAGCTTATGAATGAGCGGATCAAAACCGCGTTCGAACGCGGTCTGTATAAGGCGATCGCCAACAGTATGATTGCCCGCGACGAGCGGTTGACGGCCTTCTCGGGGACCTTGTTTGAAGAGACGATCCGTCGCTTCAAGGAGGCCGACGATCTGTTCGCCGCGCTGACCCAGCAAGAGATCGTCGCGCGAATCTCTTCCGCCATTCCGAGAATGACGCAAGAGGCCGCCCAAAGCTCGGAAGCGGGTATTCTGCAGCGGGCCATTCGCAGTGGAGGAAGAGGTCTCTCCATTCGCAAATTGTTTGAGCAAATCCGAAACCTGCTTCCCCGATTGACGCCATGCATGCTGATGAGCCCAATATCTGTTGCTCAATATTTAGATCCGGCAGGCGCGAAGTTTGATCTGGTGATTTTCGACGAGGCCTCTCAAGTGCCGACGGCCCAAGCGGTCGGAGCGTTGGCTCGCGGGAACCAGGTTGTCATCGTGGGCGATCCGAAGCAGCTTCCGCCAACCCGTTTTTTTGCCAAAAGCAAAGTCAATCTGGATGATGAAGACGAGCAGCTGCAGGACATGGAAAGCATCCTCGACGATTGTCTCGCTTTGGGGATGTTCGAGCGCCATCTGTCCTGGCATTACCGCAGCCGGCACGAAAGCTTGATTGCGTTCAGCAATACGCATTATTACGACAATAAGCTGTTGACTTTCCCGTCTCCCGACGCGCCGGTTTCCAGGGTGGCATGGCGTGCTGTCGAAGGGTTCTACGATCGCGGCCGCACGAAGCAGAATCGAGCGGAAGGGTTGGCTGTCGTTGCGGAAATCGTCCGGCGGGTCAAGCACCCGGCTTTGCGGAAGCAAAGTCTGGGGGTGGTAACTTTCAGCTCCGTTCAACAAACGCTCATTGAGGATTTGCTCGAAGAAGCCTTCAAGCAAGACCCTGAGCTGGAAAATTTGTTGGCACAGCTGCCTGAACCGATCTTTGTGAAAAATCTGGAGAACGTTCAAGGGGATGAGCGCGATTGCATTCTGTTCTCGGTCGGTTACGGGCCGGATGCGGCAGGCAAGGTGAGTCTGAATTTCGGCCCGCTGAATCGCGAAGGAGGTTGGCGGCGTCTGAATGTGGCGGTGTCCAGAGCAAGATCCGCGATGGTCGTATTCTCGACGTTGCGCGCACAAGACTTAAGCACAAGCCGAATTAACGCCCAAGGCGTGCTGGGATTGAGGGCGTTTCTTGAATATGCGGAACAAGGG
>JAJFMO010000030.1 GCA_020697475.1 Paenibacillaceae bacterium
GACGGGTTGGACGGACGCGTAGCGCGGGCATTGAACGCACAGAGTGAATTCGGCAAAGAGCTGGACTCCCTATCGGATGTGATTTCGTTCGGTGTTGCTCCGGCTTTCATTATGTATGTGGTAGCCTTCTCAGACGTCAATCCGGCTCTTGCCTGGATTGTAACGGCGATCTTCCCGATCTGCGGAGCGCTTCGCTTGGCCAGATTCAATGTGGTTGCCGGTGTGCCGGGGTATTTCATCGGACTCCCGATTCCTGCGGCTGGCGGGGTTCTGTGTACACTCGCGCTTTTCCATAAGGACATTCCAGTGTATGTGCTCTTAATCAGCTCGGTGTTGTTGTCTTACTTGATGGTCAGCACGGTCAAATATCCGAACTTCAAGAAGGTTGGAATTCCCAAGGCGGCGCTTTGGATCACTCCGATCATTATCGCTGTGGCTGTTGTATTGGCGATTCTGCTGCCGCATGCGTTAACGAAGCTTATCTTTGTTCCGCTTGTTGTGTATGCACTGTGGGGATTAAAAAAAAACGTTGATCGCAAACTGATTTTACGCCGCAGGAGAAATCGTCGACTGCCTGACGAGGCGGCCAACACGGAAAGCAGAATGTAGAACTTTGCATAGGATATTGCATTGGATGTTAGCTGAAGATAAGAAAAGCCCCCGGCAAATCGCTCGTTCCAAGGAACGCACGCGATTGGCCAGGGGCTTTTTGGCTTTTCTTTAAGGCAACGGGGGCAGCGGGTTACGACATCTTAAACAAACCGAGGGTCGAGCACTTGCGGGATTCTTCTTCGACGATGGTCTCGAGGTCGATATCCAGTACATTGCATAACGCAGACAAATAAAACAAGTTCTTGCCCATCTCGGACTTGACAGCTTCCAGACAATGCTCGCAGAGATCGCCGTCTTTGTGCGTCTCCAGGGCGGATTTGGCCTCTTCGAGAGTCATCTCCGGAGTATAGGGCTGCTTGGACGTATGAACCTGAATGCAACCGCATTCAGTCATCGATTTCACGACCGACCGATTCACGGCGGCGTTGGATTGTTGATATTTGGACAAGACGTCCAGCAAACTTCGGTGACGGAGCAACAGTTCGGAAACTTGCTCTTGGAATTGATGCAGTGTTGGCAATCCCATGGCATTCACCTCTATTATGTTAATTTGCTCCATTATTATATCGAACCGGGAGCGGGAATTCAATCTTAAACATTGAAACCGTAAACATTGAAAAATTTCGCATAAATGAAGGTTAGGCAAAGGAGATTTGGTTCATAATTGATAGGGGACGGTTAAAATGAACTAATTTTCGAGGTGATTCAATTGTTGAAGAGAACGATCCAGATGGCGATCGCCATTGCAGGGGGTATCCTGGGCTATCAGTTGGGCGGAGCTTGGGCCCGGCCCTTATTTGCAAACACGCTACATATGTCGAGTGTGCAGGGAAGCGGGTCAATCGCTTATTTGTTGATGATTGTCGGGGGTGTTGTTTTTTATTTTGCCGCCGGCTTGGTGCTGCAAATAGGAGCGGGGCTTGTAAACCGGGGTGAGGCCAGATTGGCTGGAATGCCAATGTCGGATTTGCTGTCAGGGGTGTGCGGGCTGATAGTCGGCTTGATGATTTCCGCATTGCTGTCGACTTCCCTCCCTCGTCTGAACGACTGGGGTTGGTTTGCATCCATGGTGTGCACCGTCTTCCTGGGGTTTTGGGGGTTCCGTATCGGGTTCTCCCGCAGGGAGGAATTAAAATCGCTGTGGCTGCATAAACAGTCGGGAGGTGCAGCGGGGTCCGTACCGAAAAATTACGAGGAGCACAAAATCCTCGATACGAGCGTTATCATCGACGGGCGGATCGCCGATATTTGCAAGACCGGGTTTATCGAGGGCATCCTCGTCATCCCCGGCTTCGTACTGGAAGAGCTGCAGCATATTGCCGACTCGTCGGATTTGCTCAAGCGCAACCGCGGCCGGCGCGGGCTGGACATTTTGAACAGGATTCAGAAAGAATTGGACGTGCAAGTGCTGATCTATGAAGGGGATTTCGAAGATATCTCCGAGGTGGACAGCAAGCTGGTCAAGCTGGCGAAAGTGCTGCACGGCAAAGTGATTACGAACGACTTCAATTTGAACAAAGTGTGCGAGCTGCAAGGGGTCTCCGTATTGAATATCAACGATCTCGCCAACGCAGTGAAGCCGGTAGTGCTGCCTGGGGAAGAAATTCTCGTTCAGGTGATTAAGGACGGCAAGGAGCACGGGCAAGGCGTAGCCTATCTGGATGACGGGACGATGATCGTGGTCGAAGGCGGGCGCGATTTTATCGGCAATACGCTCGACGTTATGGTGACCAGTGTGCTGCAGACATCGGCGGGACGGATGATTTTCGCCAAACCGAAATTGTTGGAAAAAGCGCTCTGAAACGATTATGATAAGAAGGATTGCGTAAACACTTGATTACATAATCCTTATCGGATCGGCGGGGAGCAGGTTGGACAAGTTAGGCGCGGTAGTCGTCGCTGCAGGCACCGGAACCCGGATGGGGACGCGAGAGAGCAAGCAATACTTGCAACTCGGCGGGAAACCGGTGCTTGTTCATGCGTTGGAAGCGTTGGAAGCGGCGAGGCGGGTGGATTCGATTGTCCTGGTCGTCGGAGCAGCCGATACAGAACAGTGCCAGGGTTACGTGCGACATTATGGGTTGCGAAAAATACATGCCATAGTCGCCGGAGGCAAAGAGAGGCAAGATTCGGTTTATCGGGGATTGCTTGCGTTGCCTGCGGATATCGATTGGGTGATGGTACACGATGGAGTTCGGCCGTTCGTCCGGGAACAGCTTGTCGAGGCGTGCTGGCAAGCGGTGCGTGAACACGAGGCTGTCATCCCGGCGGTGGCGGTGAAAGATACGGTGAAGGTCGTCGACGCGAGCGGATATATTGTGTCTACGCCTGATCGGAGAAGCTTGCGGGCGGTTCAGACCCCGCAGGCTTTTCGTCTTTCCTTGCTGCTGGAAGCTCATCGGCGGGCACAATCGGAAGGCTTCGAGGGCACGGACGACGCCATGCTGGTGGAACGGCTAGGGACGAAAGTGATGGTTGTCGAGGGAGACTACCGCAATATTAAATTGACGACACCCGACGACCTTGTATGGGCAAGAGCGTATTTGGGACAAGAAGGGGAGATTCCAGAATGATTCGAGTAGGACAAGGATTCGATGTGCACGCCTTCGCGGACGATAGGCTATGCGTTATCGGCGGGGTGACGATTCCCCACGAGAAGGGGCTGCTCGGCCATTCCGATGCCGACGTTCTGTTGCATGCGATCAGCGATGCGATCTTGGGGGCGTTGGGACAAGGGGATATTGGCAAGCATTTCCCCGATACGGATGCGGCGTATAAGAACGCCGACAGTATGGTGCTGCTGGCTAGAGTGTGGGCCTTGGCCAAGCAAGCCGGCTACAAGCTCGGCAACCTGGATGCGACGATTATCGCCCAGAGGCCGAAGATGGCCCCACACATTCCGGAGATGTGCCGTAAAATAGCGGAGACGCTGGAGGCGGATCCGGCGCAGGTTAACATAAAGGCGACGACGTCCGAACGGCTAGGCTTCACCGGGCGGGAGGAAGGGATCGCCGCGATGGCGGTTGTTTGCCTGCAACAAATTATGCTATGATTGATGTTAACTATTTTGAAGGAGTCGAGATTTCATGCCGGTACGAGTGCGTTATGCGCCCAGCCCGACGGGGCATCTGCATATCGCAGGGGCGAGGACAGCCCTGTTCGATTATTTGCTTGCCCGCAAGTCGGGCGGGCAATTCGTGATCCGCTTCGAAGATACGGATCAGGCTCGCCATCTGGAGTCCGGGATTCGCAGCCAACTGGACGGGCTCCGTTGGCTTGGCATAGAGTGGGACGAGAGTGTCGATATCGGCGGCCCGTATGCTCCTTACCGGCAGACGGAGCGGCTTGATCTTTATCGGACTTTCACCGAGCGCTTGCTTAAGCAGGGAGATGTTTACCCATGCTACTGCACGGAGAGCGAGCTGGAAGAGGAGTACAAGGCTCAAGAAGCCCGAGGCGAGACGCCTCATTATTCGGGAAAATGCCGCCATCTGACAGAGGGTGAGAAGCAGCGCTTTGCTGCTGAAGGGCGAGTGCCGTGTTATCGGTTCCGCGTGCCGGAAGGCGAGACGATCTCGTTCGACGATCATGTAAGAGGAACGGTGGAATTCGAATCCGACGGAATTGCTGACTTCGTGATCGTGCGTCCGGATGGAATTCCTACCTATAATTATGCAGCCGTTATCGACGACCTTACGATGAAGATCAGCCACGTTATTCGCGGGGAGGAGCACTTGTCCAATACACCGCGGCAGCTGCTGATTTATCGGGCACTCGGGGCGGATGCGCCGGAGTTTGCCCATGCTTCGTTGATTTTGAATCGAGATCGCAAGAAGATGAGCAAGCGCGACGAATCGATCGTCCAATTCGTCCAGCAGTACCAGGAGCTCGGTTACTTGCCCGAGGCAGTGCTGAATTTTGTCGCTTTGTTGGGCTGGTCGCCGCGAAGCGAAGAAGAAATTTACAGCAAGGACGAGCTGATCGAACAGTTCGGCCTGGACCGGCTGTCGAAGAGCCCGGCGATCTTCGATACGGAAAAGCTCAATTGGATGAGCAATCATTATATGAAGAACGCTGAACCGCAGAAGGTCGTGGAGCTGGCGATTCCGCACTTGCAGAAGGCGGGCTTGATTCCGGAGCAGCTGGATTCGTCAGGCAAGCAATGGGTTGCCGAGTTGGTGCAGTTGTACCAGGAGCAGCTGACTTATGCCGCGGAGATTGTTCAACTGACGCCAACGTTCTTCCGTGAGCAGGTGGAATTCGAAGAGGACGCCGCCGCAATGTTGAAGGAAGATTATGCTCCAGCTGTGTTGGGGAGCTTTCAGCGCCACCTCTCGGAGGTTGAGGCTGAGCATCCGTCGGCGGAGGAAATCAAAGGCTTGCTGAAGAAAGTGCAGAACGAAACCGGATATAAAGGCAAGCAACTGTTCATGACCGTTCGCGCCGCCTTGACCGGCCAATTGCACGGAAGAGACCTGAATGAGACGCTTCACCTGCTTGGTAAAAACAAGATGGCGGCTCGACTGCAAGCCGTATTGTCATAAACGCCGGATTTAGGTATACTTAAAGGATATCCGAATTGGGATGAACCAAATAGGGAAAAAGCGACGATCGGGAAAGTACATGGATTCGCGGATTTACAGAGAGGACAACCGGCTCCCCTGACAGGGCGACGGCCAAGGCTGGAAGTTGTCCAATCCGGATTCGATGGAAGTGCGCCCGGGAGCAGCCGCGCTGAATTTCTTGGCAACGGGGGAATCCCCCGGCAGAAGTAAGCGCTCGGCCGGACAGGTTGTCCGTTATCAGCCTTCAAGCAAGCGAAGCCGCGCCTATTTAAGTCGAACATCGGAGGGCGCGATTCGCGACAAGCAGAGTGGAACCGCGTCGACACGCCTCTGTAACCCTTCATCGGGTTGCAGAGGCTTTTCATTTTTTCATAATAAGTTTTCTAGTATGTGGAGATGGAACGCCATGTTTCGTACATTAAAATCCGATATCCAGGCCGTCTTTGACCATGACCCGGCTGCCCGCAGCGTGCTGGAGGTCGTCCTGACTTACTCCGGTTTGCATGCAATCTGGAGCCATCGTATCGCCCATTGGTTTTTCCAGCGCAGGCTGTTTATGATTGCCCGAATCGTTTCGCAGACGAGCCGGTTTTTCACGGGCATCGAGATTCACCCTGGGGCGAAGATCGGTCACCGACTGTTCATCGACCATGGAATGGGTGTCGTCATCGGGGAAACTTGCGAAATCGGCGACGATGTGATGCTATTCCACGACGTGACGCTCGGCGGCAGCGGCAAGGAGAAGGGCAAGCGCCACCCGACGATCGGCAACCGCGTCATGATCGGCGCCGGCTCGCAAATTATTGGATCAATTAAAATCGGAGACGATTCGAAGATCGGGTCGAACACGGTCGTCTTGAAGGAAATTCCCCCCAACAGCACCGTTGTCGGAAGTGTAGGCCGGATCGTCAAGTTGAACGGAAGACGGGTTGCCCGGGCGGACAATGGGGAAGTTACCGATTCGCTCTTAGACATGTGCCGGCATCTGCAGCAACAAATAGATGAATTAAAAAAAGAATTGCAACGCGAACGCCTAAAAAACGGAGGAACCGTCGAGCATGACACTCAGAGTGTATAACACATTAACCCAGACCAAGGAAGAATTCGTTCCGCTGGAACCGGGGAAAATAAAAATGTACGTATGCGGACCGACCGTTTACGATTACATTCATATCGGCAATGCGCGGCCGCTGATCTTTTTCGATGCTGTGCGCAAATATTTGATTTCTTCGGGGTATGAAGTCAAGTATGTCGTCAATTTCACAGACGTCGACGACAAACTGATCCGCAAAGCGGAGCAGACGGACAAGACCGTGCCGGAAATCGCCGATTTCTTTATCCAATCCTATTTCGAAGATGCGGTGGCTTTGGGTATATCTGAGGCCACGGTTCATCCGCGGGTCACGGACAACATTCCGGAGATCATCGACTTTATCCGCGAATTGGTCGACCACGGATTCGCTTATGAGAACGGGGGAGACGTATTTTACCGGACAGGACGGTTTCCCGAATACGGCAAGCTGTCGCATCAGAACTTGGATGAATTGCAATTCGGCACCCGGGTCGAAGTCGACGACCGCAAAGAGTCGCCGCAAGATTTCGTCTTGTGGAAGCAGGCGAAACCCGGGGAAATATCATGGCCGAGTCCTTGGGGAGCAGGGCGTCCGGGTTGGCATATCGAATGTTCGGCGATGGTTCACAAGTATTTGGGTGAAGCGATCGACATCCACGGCGGCGGTCAAGACTTGCAGTTCCCGCATCACGAGTGCGAAGTGGCGCAAACCGAGGCGCTGACCGGGCAACCGCTCGCCCGCTACTGGATGCACAACGGATACATTCATATCAATGAGCAGAAAATGTCGAAATCGCTCGGCAACGGTTTGAACGTGAAGCAATTGCTGGAAACTGTCCGTCCGCAAGTATTTCGCCTGTTTATTCTGGCCACCCATTATCGCAACCCGTTGAACTTCAGCAACGATACGATGAAGCAGGCCGAAGGCGGGTGGGAGCGGATTAACCACTGTGTGGAAAATTTGCGTCATCGATTGTCTTCAGCTGCTCCCGGCGAGGCGGAGCGCGAGCTTCAAGAAGCCATACGTGCGATTGAAGAAAAATTTAAGGACAAGATGAACGACGATTTCAACACGCCTGACGCGGTGACGGCGTTGTTCGATCTGGTCAGCGAGGCCAATCACTATATGCAGCGGCAGGAAGTGACGGAAGCTTCGTTGCGCTTGTTGATGGAAGCTTTCGACAGAATGGATCAGGTGCTCGGGGTGCTGGACAACTCTTCTTCCGGGGATTTGATGGATGAAGAGATCGAGCAGTTGATTCAGGAGCGAACAGACGCGAGGAAAGCGAAAAATTGGGCGAGAGCGGACGAAATCCGCGACTTGCTGACCGAGCGTGGCATCCTGCTTGAGGATACCGCGCAAGGCATCCGTTGGCGACGGAAATAGATGATGAATTCTATCCTTTTTCCGTTCCCGCCGCACCATGCGCCGAACCTGTTGAATCCGCTCGTTCTCGCCTACGTGGGCGATGCGGTGTACGAAGTGTACGTCCGTCAATACCTCGTATCTCAGGCGAACCAGCGTCCTAACGGCCTTCATCGGCGAGCGACCTCGTTCGTTTCGGCGAAAGCCCAGGCGCAAGCGCTTCAATGCTGGAAGCCTATTCTCACGGAAGAAGAAGCGGATATCGTCCGTCGGGGACGCAACGCCCAGTCAGGCAGTTCGCCGAAAAATACGGATATTTTGGTGTACCGACACAGCACCGGGTTTGAAGCGCTGATCGGGTACTTGTTCTATACGGAGCGCCACGAACGGCTGCAAAGCCTGATGAGAACGGCGGTCGAGCACTTGGCCGGCAGCGCCCGTTAAGGTCGAAGGAGGATACGAATGGAAGACTATATTGCCGGCAAGCACTCCGTTCTGGAGGCGCTCAGGTCCGGCCGGTCGATTAATAAGATCTGGTTAGCGGACACTATCCAGAAACAGCAGCTGCAACCGCTCCTCTCGGCGGCTAAAGAACAAGGCATTGTGATATCCCATGCCGACAAACGGAAGCTCGATCAATTGACGCCCGGCGTGCAAAATCAAGGGGTCGTGGCGCAAATCGCCGCCTATGAATATGTGGAGCTGGACGATCTGATCCGCTTGGCTCGCCGTACCGCGCAGAGGGAGCCGCTGTTGCTGATTCTCGACGAAATCGAAGATCCGCACAATTTGGGTTCGATTCTTCGCACTGCCGATTGCGCGGGTGTTGACGGAGTGATCATCCCCAAGCGGCGCTCGGTCGGGCTGAATGCGACGGTGTCGAAGACGTCCGCCGGAGCGGTCGAATACGTTCCGGTAGCAAGAGTGACCAATATCGCCCAGACGATCGATCGGTTGAAGGAAGAAGGCATCTGGATCGCCGGAACCGACGTCTCGGCCAGCATGGAAGTGTACGAAGCTAATTTTACCGTGCCGCTCGCGATTGTCATCGGCAACGAGAGCAAGGGGGTCGGCCGGTTGATCAAGGAGAAATGCGATTTCCTTGTGAAGCTGCCCATGCTGGGGTCAATCAATTCTCTGAACGCGTCGGTGGCGGCCGCTTTGTTGATGTACGAAGCCGTTCGCCAGCGCCGCAACCGGAATTGATCTGAAGGATGAACGAACTGCTGATCGTCGATGGGTACAATATGATCGGCGCATGGCCGGACCTGGCCAAGCTGAAAGACATTAATTTGGAAGAAGCTCGAGACAGGCTTATCGATATGCTGTCGGAATATCAGGGCTTCTCGGGCCACAAAGTTTACCTCGTCTTCGATGCCCACCAGATCCCCGGATTGGGAGGCAAGTATAAGCAAGGAAGACTTGAAATCTATTATACGAAAGAAAAAGAAACCGCCGATGAATTGATTGAGCGGCTCGTTTCCCGTCTGATCAGCCGTAAAAATCGGATTTCTGTCGCTACTTCCGATATGGCGGAGCAATCGGTTATTTTCGGATTGGGAGCTTTACGAATTCCCGCCTCCGAATTACTTAGGAAAATCAGGCAAAACAAACAAGAAATACAAAAACAAATCGCCCAGTCTCCGCCTCCGCGAAATTCCTTCGACAGCCGCCTGGATCCGCGCATTCTCGACATTCTCGAACGAAAGAGAAGAGAAAAATAAAGGGTTTGACGGTTCTAGATTACATAATGTATACTTAATCTATCTTTTTTTGCAAGCAAAGCCGGAGGGATTGTTCGTGAAAGTCGACCTCAACGAAGCACTAGTATACGATTATGACCTCAGAACAGACGAAGATATGGTCGATGCAGTTCGGGACGGCGACAGCGAAGCGCTGGAACAATTGATTAATAAGTATAAGCATTTTGTGCGAGCCAAGGCGAGATCTTATTTCCTGATCGGAGCCGACCGCGAGGACATTGTTCAAGAAGGCATGATCGGGTTATATAAATCGATTCGCGATTTCCGTGGGGACAAGCTGGCGTCGTTCAAGGCATTCGCTGAATTGTGCGTCACCCGTCAGATTATTACGGCTATCAAGACCGCCACCAGGCAGAAACATATTCCGCTGAATTCCTACGTTTCGCTGGACAAGCCCATTTACGATGAAGATTCCGATCGGACTCTGCTTGACGTCATCTGCGGTTCAAGGGTGACCGACCCGGAAGAGCTCATTATCAACCAGGAAGAATTTGTCGGACTCGAAGATAAGATGGGCGAAATTTTAAGCGACCTGGAACGCCGGGTGCTCATGCTTTATCTTGATGGCAGATCGTACCAGGAGATCGCTGTGGATCTGGATCGCCATGTGAAATCAATCGATAACGCATTGCAACGCGTGAAGCGCAAGCTCGAGCGCTATTTGGAATTTCGGGACGTTTGACACTAACTAATGTTAGCTCTAGCATTTATAGACGACAACAGCATATTTTCCGTCCTCTGCATTCCCCCTTTGCTTGCCACGGCTTTCCCCCCCACGTTTAACTGCAATCGATCCTGAGAATACTGGCATGTATTGGGATCGCCTGAACGGTTGCACCGCTTGGCATAACTTCAATCTCCCGCCTTGACTTGAATTTGCCATTGTGATAAAGTACTTCAGTGACCCTATTTTTCGGTTTTTTTTTGTGTTCAGGCAAGGGTACATTATGAAGTAGGCTCGGGAGGTGTTCAACATGCGGGTTACGATTACGTTGGCATGCTTAAATTGCAAGCAACGAAACTACACGTCTAATAAAAATAAGCGTACTCACCCGGATCGCATGGAACTGAAGAAGTTTTGCAAGGTTTGCAACGAACATACCATTCATCGCGAAACCAGGTAGTACATGTTGTTGTGGGGGTGTAATCGTTGGCAATGTTCACGGGAATGAAACGGGGATTCGGATCCATGGCGTCATTTGTCGCAGACAGCTGGTCGGAGCTTAAGAAAGTGAAGTGGCCTAGCCGCAAGGAATTGATCAGCTATTCACTTGTCGTCATCGTAGTGGTGGGCTTCATCACGATCTATTTTGCCATACTTGATCTGGGGATTTCCGAACTGCTTCGTGCAGTATTCAAATTGTAGGAACCGTAGGAGACCATGATGGAAAAAAGATGGTATGTTGTTCACACTTACTCCGGTTATGAGAACAAAGTGAAAGCGAATCTGGAGAAGCGCGTCGAGTCGATGGACATGAAGGATAAGATTTTTCGAGTGCTTGTCCCCATGGAGGAAGAGATCGTCAACAAGGACGGTAAGAAGAAATCCGTGATGCGCAAGGTGTATCCGGGCTATGTCCTTGTCGAGATGATTCAGACCGACGATTCCTGGTATGTCGTGCGCAATACGCCGGGTGTAACCGGATTTGTCGGTTCCACCGGATCGGGTTCGAAGCCGACTGCGCTGATTCCCGAGGAAGTCGAGGCAATCTTGAGGCACATGGGAATCAACGAGCCGAAGCCGGTGATTGATTTCGACTTGAAGGAAACCGTCCGCGTGAAGGTCGGTCCGTTCGCCGATTTCGTCGGTTCGGTCGAGGAGATTCTTGCCGATAAGAGCAAGCTGAAAGTGCATGTGAATATGTTCGGACGGGAAACTCCGGTCGAGCTCGATTTTACCCAAGTGGAGAAGATCTAGCTTAGAACTGAGCAATCCGTCATATTACGGGCGAGGGGGTGTTTGGCATGGCAAAGAAAGTTATCAAGATGGTGAAGCTGCAGATCCCTGCGGGGAAGGCGAATCCGGCACCGCCGGTCGGTCCCGCGCTCGGTCAGGCAGGCGTGAATATCATGGCGTTCTGCAAGGAGTTCAACGCGCGTACGGCGGATCAGGCAGGTCTCGTTATTCCTGTTGAGATCACGGTGTTCGAAGACCGCTCGTTCACGTTCATTACCAAGACTCCTCCGGCAGCCGTCTTGTTGCGGGTAGCTGCAGGCGTCCCCAAAGGTTCCGGGGAACCGAACAAGAAGAAAGTTGCAACAATCAAGCGCAATAAAGTGCGCGAGATTGCGGAGCAGAAGATGCCCGATTTGAACGCCGCTTCGGTGGAAGCCGCGATGAGAATGGTAGAAGGCACTGCCCGCAGCATGGGCATCACGATCGAAGATTAGTAAGGCCAATCCGTGGGAGGACATTCCGCTTGGACCACGAAGGAGGACGCTGTACATGAATAAGCATGGCAAGAAATATCGCGAAGCGGTCAAGTTGATTGACCAGGAAACACTGTACGAGCCGGATCAGGCGCTTGAGCTGGTCAAGAAGGCAACGGCGGCGAAATTTGACGAAACGGTGGAAGTAGCCGTTCGTTTGGGAGTCGATCCCAAGAAGCAAGACCAAGCGGTTCGCGGTGTCGTTGTGTTGCCGCATGGAACCGGAAAGACGAAGCGTGTACTTGTATTTGCCAAGGGCGACCGGGCCAGAGAGGCGGAAGCCGCCGGAGCCGATTTCGTCGGCGATCAAGACATGATTAACAAGATTCAGCAAGGCTGGTTCGATTTCGATGTGTGCGTGGCAACGCCCGATATGATGAGCGAAGTCGGCAAGCTCGGCCGTCTGCTCGGGGGCAAAGGCTTGATGCCGAACCCGAAAGCCGGTACCGTAACGTTCGACGTGGCAAAAGCCGTGCAAGAGATCAAAGCGGGTAAAATCGAGTACCGCTTGGATCGCGCAGGACAAATCCACGCGCCGATCGGCAAAGCATCTTTCGATGCCGCCAAGCTGCACGAGAATTTCCGCATTCTGATCGAAGCTCTGGTTAGAGCGAAGCCTGCTGCGGCCAAAGGGGTATACTTGAAGAACATCGCCGTATCTTCGACGATGGGGCCGAGCGTTCGTGTTAATCCGCAGACGTTCAGATAAGATTCGCAAGCGTTCGTCCAACATTTGAATAAGTTTGCCGCAGACAGCTGGCGCTTCTCTAATTATGGAGAGCTTAATTTCCCGCCGAGGCGTTATGATACAAGGAAGGTTTGCTTGCTCCCCTGTTAGGGACGGGCGAACACCGGACGTCATGCCTTCGTACTGTCTGCGAGGGCATATTTATTTTCTACGAAGTACACAGGAGGTGGAAAGATGGGTAATCAAGCCATTCGTGAGCAGAAAGAAGCGATCGTCAATCAAATCGCCGAGAAATTGAAGAACAGTCCGTGCACGATTGTTGCCGATTATCGCGGCATCAACGTGGCTCAAGTCACCCAGCTGCGCAAGTCGCTGCGTGAGGCGGGCGTAGAATTCCAAGTGTTGAAGAACACGTTGTCGAGATTGGCGACAGTCAAGGCGGAGCTGACCGACTTGAACGAGTATTTGACGGGTCCGACCGTCATCGCCTTCAGCCAAGGCGACATCGTTGCTCCGGCAAAAATTTTGTCGGATTTTGCCAAGAAGAATGAGTTCCTCAAAGTTAAAGCCGGCGTAGTTGAAGGAAAAGTCGTAGACGCCAATCAGATCAAAGCTCTGGCCGAGCTGCCTTCGAGAGAAGGACTGCTGTCGATGCTGCTTAGC
>JAJFMO010000477.1 GCA_020697475.1 Paenibacillaceae bacterium
GTAGTGCCACCACGTCGGGAAGGCGAAGCGGGTCCACTCCGCACCGCCTTTGCGATCCCGCTCGATCGCCTCGCCGGTCGACCTCCGCCGAAAGAGCCGTCGCTCGAGCAGATATTCCTGGCCGCGGAGTCGCGAGGCGGTCACCTCCGGGCTGGTCCCGCCGGCCCGTTCATACTCGAGCAAGGCCTCCAACACGCAGATTGTGGTGTTGAACGACGAATGCATCGAGTTATGGGGCGACTCGCAATTCCACCCGCCGTCGGGCAACTGCTCAGCAAGCAGCCGGCCGATGATGCCCGTGACATCCTGGCCGAAATAGGCGCCGACCGCCCCAACTTGCCCATTGATGCAAGGCTCCACCTCGCCGGCGAAGAAAGGATTGCCGTCGTATGCCTTATCGCCTTGCCAGGTCACGCGTTCGCGGACCAGGCCTATCGCACGGCGCGCCTGGCTGCTGTCGGGATCGAGCCCCATCTCCCGCAGCAGCATCAAGACGTGCATCGTGGAGTCCCATCCCCGATTCCACGCCGCCCCGCCCCACCCGCCGTCAGCCCCCTGAAGCGTAAGCAGCCGCGCGCCAAAGCCCTCGGTGGCGACACGAGAGCGCTCGGCAGCGACTTCTGCGGCGGATGCGCCGGCCAAATCCCTCATCACTTGCCAGCGGATCGACGGGTCGGAATCAAGCAGCCATTCGATGACATCTGCGTTCATAGGCGATTCACCTCGGTTAAATTAACCTATACTTTAATATTCTAACAAAAATATGTACATACCCGTATTGACATTTTGATAAAATTCCCATATTCTAAACTGGAAAAAGGATAATCTTTCCTTATATAAGGATAAAGGTACACCTGTTGAAAGATAGGGCCACAAAACTAGAGGGGCTACCGCGAGCCAAACAAAATTGGACGCAATGCCAGCCAGTTGCCGAAATAAGAACCTGACGAGGGACTTCTCTTATTTCTGAGGAGCCCTTTTTTGACAATAATCAAGGTTTCCAATAACAATGGATCGGGGGGACAATCGATGAGTATTCAAAGCGTTAACTCTTCGCAGCAGCTTGCCCTGGAACGCATTAGTACCGCTCAACGCATTAATCGCGCATCGGATGATGCGGCAGGTTTGGCCATCTCGGAAGGAATGGAAAGTCAGGTTCGAGGCGACCAAGTTGCCACAAGAAATATGAAAGATTCGCAGTCCATGTTGAATACGGCAGAAGGAGCTCTTAATGCCTCCAGCTCCGTGCTTCAACGCATGCGCGAGCTTTCGGTGCAAGCAAATAACGGAATTTTGACGGACTCTGATCGTACGATCATCCAACAGGAGTTTTCCCAGTTAAGGGATTCCTTGAATTCCATTGCCGGCAACACCCAGTTTAATACGAAGAACCTGTTGGACGGCAGCCTCACCAATCAAAAAACAACAACAAACGCCAATGGGGAGAGCATCTCCCTACAAATTGATAGTGCCTTTACCAGCCAGCTTGGCGATCCAAGCTCCGGCAATACACTTGATTCCATCGACCTCGTCTCGAACCCTAAAGATGCTTTGAAAATTATTGACGGAGCGATTTCACAAATCTCGGGTTCCAGAGCTTCGATCGGCGCGACCCAGAACCGCTTGGATCATGCCATCAATGCAAGTGAAAATAAACAATCCAATTTACAAGCGGCTGAATCCGGGATCCGCGATGCCGATATCGCCAAACAAGCCATTGAATTAAATCGAACCAACTTGCTTCAACAAACCTACTTTGCTACTCAAAAGATCAAACTAAACATGGCTGGTCAAGTATTGGATCTTTTAGCTTAAATAATGAGAAGGAGCACCAGTATTGGTGCTCTTTTTCTTGTCGAGAAACGTGTCGCCCAAGAGACACTCCTAATGAGTAAGGTGATTGAATTGGAACAAAAGGTGAGGGTTTGGCGCAATACGACGATACGATGAAAAGCCTTAAGGACCGCTAATATCTTTGGGTCCCATTCGTGGCGGCGATGTGCGAGATGGGGTAACGGGAACGCTAGCGGTTGGAAATGAGGCCTATTTGCCTTTATTTATCCCCCTTTCAACTTTAACGGTTGCCAGATGTGCTTAATCACCCATTCTGAGCTCAAAACCGTCGAAAACTTCAAAATAGCACCCGATTACAACTATAAACCCGACCGTACTGGAAAAACCCAGACTCCATGTAGTCTGGGTTTTCACTATGATCCAAGCTCAATTTACATTTTCACCAATTGTCCCCGCGTGACTCCCAGCTGATTGGTCGCCTTTAGCGTCCTCCACACTTGGGTGCCGCTGATTTCACCGCGCAAAGCCCGACTGTACAAATCGAGCACTTCCTTCACCCGCTCCGCCGGCTCCTCGAGAAACTCGACGCGGAAGGAAGCGACGCCAAGATCCATGAAGTTGCGCAAATATTCCGCCCCTGATTGATCGATGGCGTTGTATACGGTGTTGCGGCAGCCTTCGTCGACCCGTACAGGGTGCGACATGCCGATGCGGTCCTGCAGCGAAACGCGATGCTCCTCGCAAGGGCGGCCGCAGTTGGTGAAGTCCGTCCCCTCGCTGAGAAACGTGCAGTAGACACAGTGCTCCGTATGGAACATCGGCATATGCTGATGGATGACCAGCTCCAGCTTCGATGTATCCGTTCGGGGCAACATATCGACCATTTGCTGAATGTTCAAATCGTACGACGGGGTCACCATAGCGCACCCGGCATCGAGGAACAAGTTGACTGTCTTGTGGTTGGCCGCGTTGAGAGAAAAATCGCCGATCAACAGAGGCTGATGCTCGGTCGGATGCTCCTGGCGGTGGCGCAGGAAGAAGTACAGCGCACCGGTGTTGCGCACGAGCACGCCGTCCGGTGCCAATCTTAAGATGTTGCGAAAATAACCCGTTTCCCCGGGCATGTGAATGCGCGGCGTCGCCAGCGCGATGCGCCGTCCGGCTTCATGCACCGCCTGAACGGCGGCGGGAAACTGCTTGATGAACTCGAAATCGGCGTAAATCCATTCGACATCGCTTTCCAGCACCGCGTGCACCTGCTCCAGGCTTCGGCATAGTGCCGTCAGCCGAGCGGGGCGCGCAGCGGCTGCGGAGTCGTGGGCGCCTGCCCCCGAAAAAGCATCGGCGTACACATCCACCTCCCGTTTCACGTACACCGGCGGCGCCTGCCGCGCTTCCTCGAGCAACTGCACGGCCTGTCGGCGCATCCGGTTGAGCTCGCTCATCGGCACGATCACGTCGCCCGACAGCTGCAGCTGCAGCCCCTCCAGCCGGAACACCGTGCCGCCCAGCCGACCGAATTGTTCCGCGAGCAGCTCTTCCGTCAACGGGCGCTTCTCGGCCGCGGCAAGGTCAAGCTCGGAAGCGACATGCACAGTCGTCCCCTTGCGCTCATCGGTCCACCACGTGTTCAGCTTCCCGCCTACCGCCCCACTCACGCGCACCTGCACCGGAAATACGCGATACGGCTTCTCCGTCTCGAACGTTTGCCGCAGCTTCTTGTCGAGGTGCGGGTCGTTCGTCTTCCAAACGCGGTCGCCGACATGCACGCGTTGCAAATCCACATCGCTGCGGCCCGGCACGATCTCGATCTGCCCGCCCGGCGCTTCGCCTTCCAGCTTGCGCCCCTCGCGGCGCAAATCGTACACGC
>JAJFMO010000478.1 GCA_020697475.1 Paenibacillaceae bacterium
CGGTTACGGAGAATGTTTATGGAGACTACGCGGTTAGCTACAGCGGCGATGCGGATCCAGGTGGTCAGATCGTACTGAACCCCGGCGACAACAAGACGGTTACGGTTACGAACGACGATATCCCTGTTCCGAAAAAACTGCCGGATTCGGTTCACATCGATTTTTCGTACGCTTACATCAACGGCTATGATACCGGTGGCGTCGGACCGAAAGATTCCCTTACGAGAGAGCAAGTCAGCGCATCGATTTACCGTATATTGAAGCAGGCGGGCAAAACAATCGGATACGTGAAGCCGTCCGTTTCTGATTTTCGAGATTTGGAAACCGATAAATGGTCGTATGCCGCCATCGAATATATGGTCAGTATCGGGGCCATTCCGAAAAGCACATCCGTCTACCCGACGCAGCCAGTCACAAGGGGCGAAATGGCTAAAATTATCGCCATGTCGAGCGGTCTAACGGACAAACGCAGCACCGTCAGCTTCCCGGATTTACCCCCTTCGCATCCGGATTACGATTACATGAATATGCTGGTCAACGCCGGGTTGCTTGTGGGATATCCGGATGGGAGCATCCATCCCGATGCGCTGATCACCCGGTCGGAGTACATCACGATGATCAACCGGTTCATCGGTCGTGACAGCCGCTATAACGTGGCAGGGCGACCCAGTCTGTACAACGATCTGGAGCCAGGTTACTGGGCATTCGACGAGATTCAACGGGCGTCGTTCGGTTTCTTCGCCACGCCCGACGATCATGGCGTATACCAGGTTGACCCGAACATCGGCATCTCGAAAGCGGACCTCGATAATTGAGGAAGAGTTCCCGCTGCGGCCTAGCCGACAACGTGTGACAAAAAAACTCTCGCCCCTGATGGGACGAGAGCTTTTTGCATTGAGTCCTAGCGCTTGTTCATTGCGGGGCTTCCCATACTTTCCGGTTGTCCAACGACAAATTATCGGGTCTAGCCCAAAAGATAACAAGTTGAAAAAGGGGGTAGGCTAGAGGCACTGTCTGCAAGAGCGTTTGCGCCCCCCGTTGAACCCGCTACTAATACGGATAGAACAAAATATAAATTAGAAAACTATCATTTTTCCCAGCCTGGTTAACAGGTTTATTGGTCTAGAAGAAGCACGTTCCAGGACAGCGGCGGCAAAAGGGCGCGCAACTTATTGTCCGCGACGGTCAGCGGAGTGGACGCCCCCGGGACGAGTACATCCGGAGCTTCGACCGTATTCACCGCCTGCGGATCGTTGTTGGCCAGGGAGACTTGCTCTCCCGTCTTGTAACCGCCGAAACCTCGCAATTCCTGCTCCAACGGCAGGGTATCGGTTAAACTTCGGTTAATCGCGAATACGGCCAATCTGCCTGTTTCCTCGTCCAACACGGCTACGGCATCAACCAACGGAACATCCCCGACTCCTTCAACGGCGACCTTGGGCGAATGAATACTCACATGGAGAGCCGTCCCTCGCCCATAGGCAGAAGCTTGCAGCAGAGGATAATAGATCGACTGTTTCCATGCCCGGCCGTCTTGATCCGTCATCACCGCTCCAAAAATGTTGACCAACTGCGCCAAACAAGCGATACGCACGCGATCGCTATGCTTCAACAGCGTAATGAGCATCCCTCCAAACACGACGGTGTCGGCCATCGTGAAGCTGCCTTCGCACAGCGCGGGGGCGGTAATCCACGGCTCGGCATCGTTGCCCTTCCACGTGCTCGGGACCGCGTTCCATTCGTCGAACGATAAGTACATCGTTTTGGCGGATCGTTTCTTCGCCTTCACGTAGTCGCAGGTGGCGATAATCGAGCGCAAATAATCGTCCATCTTGAGCGGGCTGGCCAGGTAGGCGGGCAAATCCTTCTCCTTCTGGCTCAAATACATGTGAACGGACAAGTAATCCGCCACATCGTAGCAGGCGTCGAGTACGGTCGCGTCCCACTCGGGATACGTCGGCAAGTTGTTCGACGAGCTGCCGCAAGCGACAAGCTCGATGGACGGGTCGATCCGCTTCATCACTTTGCCGGCCTCGCGGGCGAGGGCGCCGTACTCGGCCGCTGACTTATGGCAAATTTGCCAAGGGCCGTCCATCTCATTGCCGAGGCACCATACTTTGAAGCCGTAGGGTTCGGCTTGTCCATGCGCCTTGCGCAGCTCGCTGAAGCTTGTCCCGCCGCGCACGTTGCAATACTCCAGCAGCTGCGCCGCTTCCGCCACCCCGCGGGTGCCCAGATTCGCGGCCATCATCACCGTGGAGTCAACCTGCTCCGCCCATTGGGCGAATTCGTGCAGTCCGACCTGGTTGGACTCGAGGCTCTTCCATGCCGCATCCATCCGAATCGGCCTCTGATCGCGAGGGCCCACGCTGTCCTCCCAGTTGAAACCGGATACAAAGTTCCCGCCGGGATAACGGATAATCGGCATGCGAAGGTCCTTGACCATCTGTTTCACATCGTTGCGAAACCCGAGTTTGTCTGCCTGCCCGTGTTCCAGATCATAGATCCCTCCGTAAACACAGCGGCCCATGTGCTCGATAAAGCCGCCATAAATTCTCGGGTCCACCTGAGATATCTCGAAATCGCGATCGATCACGGCTTTGGCGCGCTGCAACGTCATTTTTTACACTCCTTAAACAATTTTTTACTGATGATTTTCAAGTATAGCATAGGCAAAATGTGGATGGGGAATGATATAATGGTTTGGACAAGTTTATAAAAATTGGAAGGGTGACCTCAATGGCGATCAATGCGTACCTCAACTTTAATGGAAACTGCCGCGAAGCGGTAGAGTTTTATGCGAAGGTGTTCGGCGTGGATGCGAACATCATGACGTTCGGCGAAACACCGCCGGATCCGCAATTCCGGATGCCGGAGGAAGTGAAGGACCGGGTCATGCATGCCCGGCTGGAAATCAACGGGACCACGTTGATGTTCTCCGACGTATTTCCCGGAATGCCGTTTACGATCGGGAACAATATCAGCTTGTCATACGTTAGTGAAGATTTGGACGAGGTGCGCGCTTTGTTCGACAAGCTGAAGGAAGGCGGCCGGGTCGGCATGGAGCTGCAAGAAACTTTCTGGAGCAAGTGCTATGGGAATTTAACCGATAAGTTCGGCGTCGGCTGGCAATTGAACTTCGGCAACGGCGGAATGTAAGTGTGAAAATATGCGGGGTCGGCACATCGTGTCGACGCTGTTTGTTGTAAGGAACAGGCAGTCAAAAAGGAGCCAATCGCGCGGGCAACGGGTCTACCGTCCAGGCCATCCGGTCGGAGAGCATCTCGTGCATACGCATTTTCGCCCTCAAATGCGCATCGTCATCGTACAGATTGTTCGTCTCGTCGGGGTCGGTCAGCAGGTCGTACAACTCCCCCTCGCAAGTCGAATGAACGCGGACAAGTTTGTGCCTCCCGTCGAACACCATCGTACATTGCGGCGGACAGTCCGGATGCCACGGCTGGGCGTTGTAGTACTCGCAGTATACGTTGTCCCGGTGCGTATCCGACGCCCCGCGCCCACTCAACAAGGGCCAGAAGGAGCGGCCCTGCATCCCCTCGCCGGCGGGCAAACCCGCCGCTTCCAGCAAAGTAGGCGCCAGATCGACAAGCTCGATCAACGCCTTGCTGGACACACCCGTCGGAAT
>JAJFMO010000479.1 GCA_020697475.1 Paenibacillaceae bacterium
GCTTCCATGCTGATGACTCCCGACAAAGAGTTGGCGTAATCGGGATGGGCAAACACCAGCCCACACCAGTCCTGTGCGTAGAGCCAATCCGTCAAATGCTGCAATTCTGCGGTGTCCGGGACGTCTTCTCCCTGATAGTACAAATAATAATCCGAGGTGAGCCAGCGCTCAGACAACCCGCGTTCACTCTCGTACTGCTGCAGCCATTCGCTTAGCGGTTTCTGCTTCTGCACGCTAGAGTGGCCGTGATCGCTGATCAGCATCAAGTCAAGCCGGTCGTTCAAACCAAGTCGGTCGATCGCCGATAATACTTCCGCGACGCAAGCATCGACCAGCCGCAACGCCTCGATCGCTTGCGGCGACCCCAGGCCATGACCGTGATTGGCGGTGTCCGGCTCGTTCAGCCAAAGAACCATGCAATCGTAATCCGGGTCAGGCAGCAGCAGTTCGATCAGCGCTTTCGTCGCCCATTCGACTTTGTCCCGATTGCCGGACAAGTCTTCTTTGCGCGGTAAACCCAATTTGCGCGCCTTGTGCGCGAGTTCAGGCTTCTCGCAGTCGGAAGATGGGTTCACGACGTTGCCCGGAACGTTCATATTCCAGATGAAAGACGCTCCCGGCGAACTGGAAGCGGCCACCGCCAACGTCTTGCCGTTACGCTGCATCCGATCTCCCAACGTAGGTTGGAGCAGGAACGGTTCGTTCATGCTCTCGTTGAATGTACGGATATGCCGGTCATTTCCGGTTTGAACCCATTGTTCGTCCAGCGGAAAGCCCGCTACGCGCATCCGGTTGGCGAATACGCCGTGCCGTCCGGGGTACGTTCCCGTTGTCAACGTGCTCGTGCACACGCGGGTGGCGGAAGGGTAGGCGGAGTGAAAGGAGCTGAACAGGGTGCCTTCTTGAGCAAGCCGCCAACAAGTCGGTGTGATGTCCCGAGAGACGTTGTCCGGTCTTAAGCCGTCCGCGCCGATGATCAGCACTCTTCGATTCGATTCCACAGGATGACTTCCTCTCCAATTGAACATTTATTTTGTCTTGTATGCTAATATTATATTGAGGTTTGGATGGGAAAAACATTAAGGATACTTTATTCTCTTGTATAATATTTCGCTTTCGAGTTTTGCTTTTGAGTTTACCGAAGGGGGATTTGTCATGGCGGTGGAAAGTATTATTTTCTTGAATTACGAGGAACGATGGAGCGGTTACGGGGAGCGGCTGACGACGCCCAACCACTTGCTGGTTTTCGTGGACAAGGGGGCTTGCGCCTACCGGATTGACGGAAGCCGGTATGTAGTGGAAGAAGGGGAGGTTCTGTTCATCGCCGGCGGAATGGGAAGGCAAGGCGAGGCGGTCGACGACCGGCCGCATGCCAAATATTCCATCCGTTGCTCGGGAAGCGGCTTGATCGATTATTTCCCGGAGCTGCAAGGACGGGCGTTGCTGTTCAAGTCTGCCGCCTTGCATGCTTATCTGAAGCAAATGTATTCTCAAATGCACATGACCTGGAGGAAAAAAGAACCGTTCTACAAACCGCTTTGCGAAATTATGCTGTTGGATATCGCAGTACGTCTCCACCAGGAGCAAAGCGCCCGGCTGCAGTCGGGCAAGCAGGCCCGGCTTGTGCAGCAGGTTCGCGACTACATCATGAAGCACTTTTGCCATCCGTTGACCATTGAGGAGTTGGCCGGAATGGCTAATCGCAGCGAGTCGTATTTGATTACCAGTTTCAAAAAATATTACGGCATGGCTCCTATCGAATACATGCACCGAATGCGAATCGCCAAAGCAGAAGAATGGTTGCTGACGACGGATGCCACGATGGAAGCGATTTCGCAGGATCTCGGCTATTGTGACGGCGCCCATTTCAACCGGATGTTTAAGAAATGTGTCGGCATGCCGCCTTCCTTATACCGGAAGCTGGGATGATCATGTTTTTATGATGAATTTTGTTGTTTATTTCACGCGAGTTATGTGGTAGCATGAGTTATTTCCATCACGACAAAAACAGAAAGAGTAACCGGATGAATTCATCGATCAATCACGTACCCCAAATAACAAGCCGCAAGCCTGTCTATGTTATTGCCATCGTCACGGCGATCTGCTTGCTCGGCGACTCCATGCTTTACATCGTTCTTCCGCTGTATTGGCACGAGGTCGGACTGACCGCCTTGTGGCAGGTCGGCGTCTTGCTGTCGGTGAACCGGTTCGTTCGCTTGCCGCTGAACCCGGTGATCGGATGGCTTTACCATCGCATGTCTACCCGCTTGGGGCTGATTGTGGCGGTCGCGCTCGGGGCGGCGACAACACTCGGATACGGCGTTTGCCATGGATTTGTCGCATGGGTGATCCTGCGCTGTCTGTGGGGAACCGCTTGGTCGCTGCTGAAAATCGGGGGTTTTCTGTCGGTGATCAGCTTCTCCAACGATTCCAATCGCGGTCAACTCATGGGATCGTATAACGGCGTTTACCGTCTGGGAAGTCTGGGGGGAATGCTATTCGGCGGGATTCTCACTCCGATCTTCGGAATGCAAGCGATTAACATCGTCTTCGGCTTGGCTGCGTTGGTCAATATTCCGCTTATCCTCGCCACGATTCCCAAGACGAACGCGGAGAATAAATCGCACGAAGCCAACCAGGCACAGGCCAGGCAGGCTCAATCCGACAAATCTGCCCAGTCCAACCAGTCAGGAATATGGACCAAACCGGTCGTCCGGATCGTCTCCATCGGGCTCGCCTTAAGCGTGTTGTCGTCGGTGTACGGCTCGACATTGACGTTGGTCATCGCCTCCAATTTCGGAGTCGACGTCACCTTGCTCGGCCTTATCCTGACCAGCACCGCCTTGGCGGGCGTGCTGCAAGCCGCCAGATGGGCGTGGGAGCCGTTCCTCGCCGTCTGGTTCGGCCGGCGGTCCGACGGGCCTCGCGGGCGGACGCCGCTGTTGATCGCAGCGCTCTTCGTTTCCGCCGCCTGCTATGCGATAATCCCGTGGAAGCTGCCGATTCTCGCCTGGATCGCTGTTGTCCTGCTCGTTATGGCGTCGGCCACGGCGATCACGACTTTGGTCGACACGATGGCTTCCGATACAGCCAGGTCGGCCTCGGTGTCCGTCGTCTCCGTCATGACGTTCTATGCCGTGGCGACCGATCTCGGCGGAGCGCTCGGCCCGTTGCTCAGCTTCTGGCTCGCCGAATTCAGCCACGGACTGACCGCGATGTTTCTCGGTTGTGCGATCAGCTTTGCGCTGATTGCCCCTGCTGTCCGTCAATCCAACGTTTCCACGCCGCACAGTTCCGTTCTAAACTCAAGCCGGTAATTTCCCGTAATGAACCGTATGCATACCGGGCCAGCATTGCTTGAACATCGTCCACATAGTCGGCAAGTACGTGTAGCCCCCGAATGCTCCCGCATCGAGCCATCGTGCGGGCGATGAGCAACTCCAAATAAGCGGATGCGTAATTCCCGCCCGCGTCCGGCCCAGTTGTCGCGACGAACCCGCCGAGGTGAGGCTTGCCGATCATCGACTCCAAGGCACGAGCCGCTGCGGGAATCCCCAACGGGTTGTCGGCCGCCAGCCGCTCCAAGCTTGTACAGAGACAGACAATTCGATCGTAATGCGGCACTCTGCGCCAGTGAAGCCTAAC
>JAJFMO010000031.1 GCA_020697475.1 Paenibacillaceae bacterium
GTCGACTTCGCTGACGCTTCGGGCAATGCAGCTCTAGACACTCCAGCTTGGAAAAGCGCCTTCGCCACGTACGTCGCCGCCATGAAAGTGCCCGGAAATATTACGGGAGCGTTGAAAGATTTTACGCAAGGGGATAAGGTAGCCATGTTTCCCGGATATAACAATACGCTTCAATCGCTCGTGGAACTGAATGCGAAAGGCGGAGGGTTCGACTGGGATCTCGCTTCTTACCCGACCACCAAGGACAACCCGGGCAAAGGACTGGGTTACGATGCCAAAGTGTTCATGGTCTCCTCCAATTCGAAGCATAAAGATGCGGCGATGGATGTGATTTCGGTGCTCGTTGGGGATGAAGTCCAGTCGTTGGCGGCTGCGAACGGCAAGATCTCCAGCGTGAATGACCAGAAATATCGCGACATCTTCATCCGCAATCCGCAGCTCGCAGGAAAAAATGTCGCAGCTATCTTCAAAGTGGAACAGGCGTCCAAGCCGGCGCTCGACAAGTTCGACGAGGAAGCTCGTAAAGCCGTCAATCCGGCGGCGAAAAATGCATTGACCGAGGACATCAACACCGTGTTGCGCGAAGCGAACGATCAAGCCAACCAAGGATTGGCCGCGTTGAAGAAATAACCGAACGCGAGAGGACTAGCCGGACGGCTCCTGGCGGTATTTGCTGGGCTGCTTTCCGGTTATTTTTTTGAAAATTTTGCTGAAGTAGAAAGGTTCGGGAATGCCGACTTCCTCGCTGATTTCGCCGATCGTCTTGGCGGTGTGGCGCAGCAGATATTTCGCCCGCTGTACTCGCAAAACTTGCACATATTCTCCGATGGTCACGTCGGAATACTTCTTGAACACCTGACCGATGTATTCGTAACTTCGCTGCAAGTATTTCTCCATTACGTCCTTGTTAATATCGTTCATGTAGTTGTTGTGCAGGTAGAATGTCGTTTTGCAAAAAATGTCGTGATCTTTCGACGGCCGAATTTCGGCGCTTTTCGATTGCAGCAAGGAGGTGGAGATGAGTTCGAGGATGGAGCCAAGACAAAGCGCGGCGCGGAACAAAAAGTTGCCCTGAGGCTCCCGCAGCTCGTCCAATAAATTTTCGAACAAAGTAAACAACTTGAATTTGTTCCCGAGGTGCATCTGTGTCGGGAGCAGCATGGTATTCGGGCTGCGAGGCTGCTCGAGCTGCAGCAAATTCGTTCTGGCAGTGTGGTGATATTGCTCCCAATTGATCTGTTCGGATGCCATCGGCTGCAAAGGGAAAGTGGTCTGGAATTGCACCCAGTAAAATTCCCCGTTGGCTTCACTCTTGTTCCAGAAAGCATGTTGTTGCCATGGCTTCAGCAAGACGATATCCCCGGTGTGCAAAGTCAATCGTTCTTCCTCGATCTGCAAATACAAGGGGCCTTCTGATACGGCGAGCAGCTCGTAATTCGGGTTGTAATGCGGAATTCGAGCGGTCAATTTGCGCTGCGACAAGACGTTGGCGCACTTCACTTCCAGTGCGTTGTGGCAAGGGATCGCAAGGATATCCATCCGAAATCACCCGCTGTTCTCAAATGTTGTTCTCATTATACCAAAACGGCGATACGTTGTGCAGACGGGCTGCGTCCGGACAATGGGAGCGTTTGATCGGGTTGACAAGTTTGGGAACAATTGCTATCATTTCACTTACCAATTGAATTGCTAGTTTGCTTTGCGAAGAACGCGAGCTGACGGGATTTCCCGTTGCCCGCGTTTTTTTGTTTTCTGCAGAGCCGGGGGACTGCAGCAAATACCATACCCCATACACAACGAAAGGAGGTGAACAAGAACTTGAAGCGCAGGGGAATGCTATTGAGCTTGACATCCGCATTGCTTGCAGGAGCGCTTGTCTACGGGATTTATTTGCTGCAACTCAGGCAAGTCCAGCTGCAGCAAACCGTCGATGTGGTCGTTCCCAAAGACTACATTTCCGCCGGTACCATGCTGACAGACAGCCTGCTGGAGTATCGGGCGATGTATACGGGGGCAGTCGACCCGCAGATGGTCACTCGCATCGAGGATGTCGTCGGACTGGAAACGGTCGTGCCACTGGGAACGAAGGAGCCGATTCTGGACTGGAAGCTTGATCGGCTGCGGTTGTTTCCGCGGGAGGGTCAATCCACTTTTCAGATTCCCCGGTCGTATATTTTGTCCATATCCAACGGAATTCGCGCAGGCGACAAGGTGCGGATTTATGCATCCGGTGGAGGGGAGGTAAACGGAGGAAGCCCGCTGTTCCCGCATGATATCGCCGTGGCCTCTGTAAAGACCGCGAACAATGCCGAGGTGGACAGCCCCAAGCATTCCAACCTGTTGTCCAAGGCGCATGGCGATCAGGAGAAAATGTACATCTCACGCTTGGAATCAAGCGGGGCGATTGAACAGATCAATCTGAATTTGACGGAGGAGGAATGGCTGCGAATCGATCGATTATGCGGCAAGGGAGGTGCGAAGTTAGTCATCGCTTTCACGGTGGCCGCGAATGAAGGATAGCGGATGCTTACGAAGTACGCAATTCCTGACGGAATTGCTTGACAGGAGGGTGTTTATGGAAGTGGGAATTTTAACGAAGGATAAGCGTTTACAAGAACAATTGTTGAGCAGTGCGGACACGACGAAGACGGAAGCGGTTTGGCGCTTTTTTGACGATCCGGAGCAGGCCAAGAAAGCGGTGGAAGACGGGGCGTTTCGCAAATATATCATTTCCTATCGGTTCTTCGATGTCGGCTCCATGACCGAGTGGCTGGAAGATGTTCACGATTGCCAGCCCGGCACGGAAATGGCCGCGATGCTTTCGAACAGGCATGACGTACGGGTTAACGAACGTTTCGTCAAGCTGTGCCTGGCTAACGATTGCCGATTTTTTCGGCCAGGCCTTACATTGAACGGCTTAACGGAGGAGATTTGCCGATTCGTCTCCGGAATGGCGGACAACGTCCACGCCGACCCTGTGCGGAATCAACTGATCGCTCTTGTCGGCAGCACGCCGAACATCGGCACAACAACGATCGCCTTCGGACTCGCCGTGCGGCTTGCGCTCGATTCCACGCAAACCATCGGATACTTGTGCCTGAATTTGAAAAGCTCCAAGCTGCACCGTTATACGGGAAAGGACGAGCCGCGTTTTACTCTTGACGGACTGAGGGCGGATTTGCGGTCTAATAGCCTGACGCCGGACAAATTGCTGAAAGTTTGCGAAACGTTTCGTACCGTCCCCCGGCTCCATGTGTTGTACGGCAATCAAATTCGCGAGCAAGCGGATTACTATACGCCGGACGAGATTGAACAGGTGCTGGAGGCAGCCCGCTCGGCTTTCGATCTTTGCCTGATCGATGTGAACGCCTATTGGGACAACGCCGCCACGGTTTGCGGCATGATCCGCGCAGACCGGCGCATCGTGGTGACGACCCGGGAATTGGCGCATTTTCAGGAAGATATTCGGCGTTGGATCAAATCGGCGGCGACAATGTACGGGATGTCTCAGAGTGCTTTCGACCTGATCGTCAACCAAAGTGGGAGAGAGTCCGGTCGGGGAGGTGTGCGGCTGAAGGATATTCGCAGGGAGACGTCCATGCAGCCGATCGGTGAGATTAGCCGCCATTCGGGCTTGTATGAATACACCGACGAAGGGCGGTTGCTGGAACTGCTTGTCGGCAGTCACCCGATCAATACCGAATTGTCGCGGATCAGCGATAAATTGATCGCCCTATATGGACTGCCCAGGGCCATCCCCGCCCTGCAGCCGAACATGCGGCAACACCGCCGTCATTGGTTTCGCACGGCCAGTTCGTCTTAGAGAGTTCAGAGTCCCCGGGAGAAGGAGGTGCCACGTTTGCGGCAAGGGAAGTTTTCCCCGATTGCCTATGCGCATCACAATCAAACGCTCCATTCGTCCGATCCCGTTCGCCAGCCGTATCCCGAGGATGTGCCCAAGCGGGATGAAATATTCCGGCGTTGGGTGGAAGATATCCGCAGCGAGCTCGTTGCTTATCGCGGCAGAACGGAAGAGGAGCGGTTGCAATTTAACGAGTCGTTAAACCGCGCGATTATCGGCTTCGACGAAGATCGTCGCAAGCTGTTGGCCTTGATCGAGGATTTGCTGGAAAGCAAGCGGATTCATGATCTGACGCCGCCGGGCACCGAGTACGAAACAATGGCGGAAGCGATGTTTGCCGAACTGATCGGATTGAACGTGCTTGAGCTGATTTTGCGGAACAAAGAAGGGTTGGAAGAAATTCAAGTCGTCGGCAAGCAAATATTCGAGGTCAGGCACGGACGCGAATCGCCATCCGCCTATCGGCTGCAATCTGTGGAAGAACTCGAGCGTATTCAGCAAAACCTCGTGCTGTTTAACGATGAATCGCTCAATCGCCGCAAGAAATGGGCGGAGGTGGCGCTCAAGGACGGCTCACGGGTGACGATGACCGGGTTCGGCTATACGTCCGAGCCTACTCTGACGATCCGTTTGTACACGGTGAAGCACTTTACTTTGGCCGCATTATGCGAGACTCCCTATCAGACGATCAGCGAACCCATCCGCGTCTTGCTGGGATGCATTCTGCGGGCGAGGTTCAATATAGTCGTCATCGGCCCCACCAATTCCGGCAAGACGCATCTGATCAAAGCGCTCATTGCCGAGCTGCCGCAAGAGGAACGAATCATTACACTGGAATCCCGCTTCGAGCTGATGCTCAGGCGCGATTTCCCGGATCGGAACATTGTAGAATACGAAGTCGATCCGGAGGATCGACTGCACGATGGGAACCAGGCGTTCAAGCTGGCCTTACGGCAATCGCCGAAGCGAATATGCAACGCCGAGATCAGGGACGAGGACGCCAACATCTATGTTAGGGCGTGTACAAGAGGCCATGAAGGCAGCATAACGTCGGTCCATGTGAACGAACTGGAAGATGTTCCGGAAGCGATCGTCGACATGTGCATGCAGGATGGGCGAAAGATCAATCCGGACCGACTGACCAAGCGGATTGCTACTTATGTGACGCAAATCGGCATCGAAATGGGGGCTGTGGACGGGCAACGCAAAATTGTACGAATCGGGGAATTCGCCTACGAGCAGGGGGAGGTGCGGGTGAACGATCTCGTCCGGTTCGACTATGACTCCCAGATCTGGGAGTACCCGCTTGCCTTTTCCGAAAGAGCGATGCGCCGCATTTCCAAGTTCGATCCTGCAGCTTACACGCAACTGAAGGAGAGAGGTATGGCGACATGACCCCGCCGATCATTCAAATAACTGTCCTGTTACTGCTTTTCCTACTGCTTTATGTCTCCGCCCGGGAAGCCTTATCGAGTATCACAAGCCAACGGAGAAAAAGATCCAAGCTCCAGCATGTACAGGAAGCGAAGCTTGACCGTCGCCTGAACGAATGGGTTCGCCGTTATCGCAAGCTGTTCGGTCATTTTACCGAACTGTTGGAATCGGTACGCTCCCCACTCTCGGTCGGTGCCTGGTTGATCGTCGGCGCTATATTGTCGTTAAGCGGAATTTTGGCCGGCGCCTTCGTTTTTCGCAGCGTCAAAGGGATCGTCGTGCTTAGCGCGATCCTGGGCTCCTTGCCCTATTTGATTTTGCGGATCAAGCTGCTTGGTCTGCAGTTGAAAGCCCGGCTGGAATTTCTTCCGGCTGTAGAAGTGTTCTATCAGTTTTACGTGTTGTCCGGCCAGAGGAATGTCCGCGCCGCTCTGCAAGGTGTCATTGAGGAACGGCGCATTGCCTACCCGATGTATCCGGTATTCGAGCAGCTTTACCGCAATTTATCGACGAACCGCGATTCGGAGCACGGCTTACGGATCTTCACCTTGTCGCTCGGCCACCTGTGGGCGCGGTATTTTACCGGAATATTGAGAATCGCTTTACAAGAAGGCAACCCGGTCGGCGCCAACTTGCGCGAATTAATTACCGATATGCGGCGGGCTCAGCGAACCGACCAGAACGAGCGGAACCGGCTGCTGGAAATCCGTATCGCCAATTTTACGCCGATTTTATTTTTGCTGCTGTTCGTGGCGATCAACGTCAAGATCAATCCGCACAGCGCTTATGTTCATTATGTGGTGGACGAGAACGGGCGGAATATGCTGCTCGATGCGCTCTTGATCATTTTCGGCTCGTTCATTATGGGGATTTATTTGTCCATGCGAAGGATGTGATGGGGAAAAAGGATGGATTTCGATTTGCATTGGCTGGACTTGCGTTCGCTCCGCATTCTCGAAGCCGGTTGCTTCAGCTCTTTGTTTATATGCCTGACCGTGATGTTTCGCGGATGGATGAGAATGTACGAAACACGAAGAAGGCGTTGGAGAAAGCAACGGTTCAACTTGCGGGTAAACAAGCCTCACCTATGGCCTGGCTGGCTGCTCGCCGTCTTGTTCATGCGCGACAGTCCGGCGAAGCAAGAGCGCAGCCAGCTGCTTGCCGCTGCCGGGATCTCCGTCTCCGTGTTCTCCTACGAATTGGGCAGACGGTTGGCAGGGTTGCTCTTTGGCGCGATCGGGGGCTGGGGAGTCGCTGCAGTGTACATGCCGGCGATTCCCTCCCCCGCTCAGCCGATTCTCATGGCCGCCGCCGCAATCTGCTGTCTGTTGCCGGTCTGCTTCGACAAAATCGTATTGCAGGCATTGCGCAAACAGCGAACGACACGGATTATCGGGGAAATCTACGTGCTCAGCAACCACTTGCTTTATTATTCGGGGTCGCAGATGAACCTGCACAGCAAGCTGCTTCGTTCCGTCCCGTATACGCGCACAATCCGTAAAGAACTGTCGCTGATGCTCAATGAATGGTACCACAACGCCGAAGAGGCCATTCAGCGGTTCAAATCGCGGCTGGGTACGGATGAAGCTTACAGCTTCGCTGAGACGATCCGCTCGTTGCGCTTGAATGAATCGCCGGAATATTACGATCTGCTCCGGGAGCGAATTCGCGATTACAAGGAGAAGATGGAGCTGGCGCGCGACAGCAAGAAGGAGACGACATCGTATGCGCTGTTCGTGATCGCGGGCATTCCGATTCTCAATACGTTCCGCGTCTTCGTCTACCCCTGGGTGATGGAAGGACAAAAATTGTTTAATTCGTTAAATTGAAACGGGGTGAAATTTAGGTGAGAAACATTTTGATGGCGGTGATGATGATTATTGTGGTGGCGGTACTGTTCACCAACATTATCAACGATAACGATACCGGGATGAGGCAGAATATCGAAACCAAGGGAGACACGGCGAATGCCAACATTAACGCGCTGGTGCCGGAGTGAACGGGTGATGCGGCCTGGGGGATGTCCTGGGGGATGTCGGCCATGCGGGCGATTCTGATGACTGTGATGCTGATCACCGTGGCTGTCGCTTTGTATTTGGCCACGGTCGGCGGAGCCGAGGGGACAGGGCAGGCCGTCAAGGAGATTGGGGGGAGGATGAACGGGGTCATCGAAAGCATGAACCCGTGAGCGCCCATGAAACAAATTTTGATGTTCATCCTATTCGCTTCCCTGCTATGCTGGCAGATGTTTTCCCCGATGTACAAACATGTGATCATCGTCCGTCAGGCGCTGCTGCAGCAAGAAGTTGACTATTTGCTTGAGGTGGGGGCGAACGCCACTTACGGTTACATTGATGCCGCGATGATCACCGCTTCCAAGGGGAGGTTGGCGGAGACCGGCTTTGTTACCGCAGACCTCCAATATACTGTAACCACGACCAGCGGTGTTGACGGAACGAACCCGCTCGCCCCTGTCCGCCGCGGTACGGGAATCCGTGTCACTCTCTCTTACCCATACGGGACGATGTTCGCCATTGATCGTCTGATTGGAATTGCTCCGCCTGCGGCAACCGCCACAATGTCCGCCGCCGGCATGAAGATGAGCGAGTTTATCCCCGAGTAAGGAGACAAGGGAGGCAAGGAGGAGTGCATTGTACAAGTTGTTTTTGTTTATCGTGATGAGTATGCTCAATCTGAGCATGTCCACATTGCAAACCGATGAAGAGTTGGCCATCGCCGCGCTGTTTCAGGCTAAACATAGCTTGAATTATGCCGTCCACGCCGCTTCGTTGCAATTGGATGCGGACAAGCTTGCTCAAGGGGTGTACTCCATCGACGCCGATGCCGCGGAGGGAACCGCGTTGCAATACTTGCGCGACAACATGCGACTGGACGGCTCGAACCACCCGCTCGCGGGCTCCTTCCTTCAAGAGCAAGTCGTTGTCCTCGCCTTCGAGGTGATCGATGAGCTTCAATCGTATCCATATACTTACCGCAATGATGCCTACAATTACGAGGTGACGTTGCAAAAGCCCGGGGTCGTAATGATCATCCGCGTCGAGTTTCCCCGTGCGTTCACGATGCTCGGCCCGATCACTTGGGCCATCAAGAGCTGCTCGGAGCTGTCAGGTGTTCAGGCATAGCTTTGCGGCGCGCATTCCTATCCCTTATAATTCGATTAGTGAAAAAATGGAGGGGCACACATGGACCGCATGAACCGCATGGATCGCTATAAACGCCGCTGGCAAGCTTTGCAGGGGAAACTGTCCGCAAATCACGCAGACGGCATGATCGTGACGCAGAACGTCGACATTTATTACTTAACGGGGACGACGCAAGTCGGCTACCTCTTCGTTCCGGCGCTAGGCGACCCGGTCTTCTTCGTGCGTCGCAGCATCACGAGGGCGCTGCAGGAATCAGCCGTTTCCGTGGAGCCGCTGGGGTCGCCTCGGCTGCTGGTCGAGCGGTTGGACAAGCTATATCCGCAGATCGGCTTTAAAAGCCAAACACCGTGCTTGGCAACGGAATTTGACGTGATTCCCGTCTCGAATCAGCAACGGCTGGAGAAGAGCTTGCCCAGGGCACAGTGGGTGGACGGATCGATCTGGCTGCGCGAAGTCAGGATGATCAAGTCGCAAGAAGAAGTGGACATCATTCGCCGCGCGGCGCGGCTCATCGATCTGGCACTGGAACACGCCGTGAATTTCGTGCGCCCCGGTATGCCGGAAGTGGAATTGATGGCGGAGATTGAACATTTCTTGCGGGTACGGGGCCATTTGGGGATTATGCGCATGAGGGGATATAACCAGGAGATCATTACCGGCATGGTGGGCGCAGGGGAAGCGGCCGCCATGCCGACCTATTTCGAAGGCCCGGCAGGGGGGCAAGGCGTAAGCCCCGCCGTACCGCAAAGCTCGGGGCTTCGGCCGATCGGCCGAGAAGAGCCGATCTTGGTCGATATCGGCTGCTGCATTGAAGGGTACGTGATCGATCAGACCCGGACGCTCGTGATCGGCGCGTTGTCTGATTCGCTCGAGCGGGCCTATTCAGTGGCCGAGCAAATTTTGCGCGATGCAGAGAAGTCACTCCGCCCGGGGACGATCTGCGAAAGCTTGTATGTGCAAGCGTGCGACACCGCGGAGAAAGCCGGCCTGGCGCAGCATTTTATGGGCTGCGGGGTCGACCAAGTTAAGTTTCTCGGCCACGGAATCGGCTTGGAGATCGACGAGCTGCCGGTGCTCGCACGCGGCTTCAAGCAGCCGCTGGAAGCGGGCATGACGATCGCGATCGAGCCGAAATTCACCTTTCCGGGAGTCGGGGTCGTCGGGATCGAGAACAGCTACCTGATCACCGACGAAGGATTCGAAAATTTATGTATTTCCAGGGAAGGGATCATCCGGGTTGGCGGCTGACGGAGCAGGCGATACCAGCAATAACACCGCCAACTTTATAAATCCCCCCGCTAGCCCTGCTGCTTCAAATACTCCTCCAGGCTCTCAACCGAATGCTTGCCCCAGCCTTGGTCAAGCACTTGCCGCAGCCCGGCGAACTCGAACGGAACGTTCTCCCACCCGGAATGGGTGATCGTCAATTCCGTGGCACGGTTCTCCTCGCCGACCGGCTTCAACTCGAACGACAAAGTCGTCTCATACTCGCCGGCCAACAGCCAGTTCATGCGCAGCAGAGTCGGCTTCTTCAACTCGAGCAGCCGGGTCGGTACGACGCCGTCCCAACGCCCCATCGGCTCGGACTGGAACTGAAATCTGCCCCCGATCACCGGCTGAAAGTTATTGGGCATCAGCCACCCGGCCAGCCCCTCGCTCGTCGCCACAGCGTTCCAAACTTTATCCACCGGATAATTGAGCTTAAATTGATGCCGGATCGCCGGCACCGTCTTTGTCTCCATAATGGCAAACCCCATTTCTGTAAAATTAAATCATCGCCTTAACCCGTTCAACCAGCCAATACATAGCCACAACAAACACAATAAAGGATGTCCCCAGCATAAATTTTCGATACCACGGCTTCTTCCTTAGTATGAACAAAATGGGCAAAATTAGCGCAACAATAAATAATTGCCCGATTTCCACACCTACATTGAATACAAGCAACGATCTCACGAAGTAGCGGGCGGGCAACCCGATTTCCTTCAAAGCGCTGGCAAACCCAAGTCCATGAATGAGCCCGAAGAAAAAGGTCAACAGCCATCTCCACCGTGCGCGGACGACGAATCCGTTCTCCACCGCGACGTAAGCGATCGTCAAGGCGATCGCGGCTTCCACCCATTGCGAAGGATAGACGACTTTCCCGGTAGCTGCGAGAAATAACGTTATGCTATGCGCGATGGTAAAAGCGGTCACAATTTTCAAAATATCGGAAAATCGGGTGACGACGAGAATGAGCGAAAGCAGGAACAGCATGTGATCGTAACCGGTCAAAATGTGCTCGATACCAAGCAAAGTATACCGCCAAATCACTGTGAACGCCGACTGTTTCGTCAACGATTCGAAATAATAGGTGCGGTGCAAGGTGTCGAAAACGGCCTGATCCATATCCGTTCCTTCGATGATCGTCGTAAAATTCAAATGCAGCTCATCCGCATCGTCGAACAAGGCCGAGTAAGCGATATTCAGGCTGTCGACCGCTTGCTGCGACTGAAACTCCAACTGAAATTGCACGCCGGGGATCATCTCGCGGTCGATTTTTTGCAGCGATGCAAGCGAGAACGCCATCTCTTCGCCGCGATTTTGCAGATGAATATGCTCCGCCAAATAACTCGCGATCGGACCCTTTTGCGCATCAAGCTCCTCTCCGGATAATTCCTTGTCGCCGTTCGTATCGAATTTCAACAGGTCGGGCTCGGGAAGGAACAGTTGAAAGTGGACGTTCTTGCCTTCAATCGTCAGCTGGGAATACCCGTTGTTCAGCGGATGGGCATGCCCGTCAGGCGCCGTGAAACACGAAACGATCAGCATTATAATGGCAATAAGCGCCGATTGCAAATAAATTTTGGCCGTCTTGCAATGTTCCATTGGACACCCCGCTGATTTTTGTATACGATGTGTTATAATGAATATATCAAAGTCTTATCGTAAAACGAAGACAACGGCAGCATTTTAAGGAAAGGTGGGGGAGACTATGCTGCGACTGGGCCTGAAGGTATACATTGTTTCCGATTCGTTGGAACAGAACCTGCCGATCGGCGATTACGGCTACATTATCGCTTACGACCGCAATGCCGACAACATCTTCGATTATGTGGTGCGCGTTCCCAAAGCCAACAAACACTACTATCTGCCGGCATGCGATATCGAGACGGAAGAGGTTCTGATGGCCAAGGAAGCGGAGCGGTTGGAGCGCGAAGCGTTGCTCGATTATGCGTTGGCTACGAAGAACGAAGAGCTGTTCCGGAAGATTGTCAACGGCGAAGAGATTGAAGCGCAATCAGAGAACACGAAGGAAGTACAGACCCGGGAAGATTTCGTCAAGCAAATTAACCTGCGCGCATGGATCTAAGCGTGTTTCGTACGGCAGGTTTCACATCGATGCCTTAGAACGGCGCGTTCGCCGGTTTAGGGCATTTTATTGTTCCGGGGCCCCCGCAAAGTACCTGAATCGACATCGAAGCATCGCGGCACTTTGTGGGGTTATTTATGAATAACGTTTAGTTGAAAAATGTGTCGCAGCAAGCGCCGCGCGTTGAGTTTGCCGGTTATTCAAGCTATAATGACGACATTAAGGAAGGGGAACGTGTGGATGAGCATATCGATCAAGGATGTCGAGCATGTCGCCGGTCTGGCCAGATTGACTCTGAGCGAGGAAGAAAAGCAGCAATTCGCCGCTCAGCTCAATAAGATTTTGCAATATGCCGGCAAATTGGACGAGCTGAATACCGACGGCGTGGAGCCGACGAGTCATGTTATGCCGATCGCCAATGTGATGCGGGAAGATGCCGTTCGGCCGTCATTGCCTTTGGAGCGCGTTTTGTTGAACGCCCCCGACGAAGAGGACGGGCAGTTCAAAGTACCGGCCGTGCTGGAATAATAGGTGGGAGGAAGAGTACGTGTCGTTGCTGAATTCAAGTTTGACAGACATACATAAGCGTTTGGCTTCCCGCGAAGTCAAGGTATCCGAGTTGGTCGGCGAGTCGTTTCGCCGCATCGGCGAGGTGGAAGAGAAGGTGCAGGCGTTTCTCGCGATCGATCAAGATCGGGCGATGACCGCCGCCGCGGCTTTGGACAATCATCCGGGGGACGCCGAGTCCGTCGGGGTGCTCTACGGCATGCCTGCGGGAATCAAGGACAATATCGTCACCGAAGGGTTGACGACGACTTGCGCCAGCCGTTTCTTGGCCAATTACAAGCCGATCTATAACGCGACGGTGATTGAGCGTCTGAACCGCGCGCCGATCGTCACCATCGGCAAGTGCAATATGGACGAGTTCGCGATGGGCGGCTCGAACGAAAATTCCGGGTTCCATCCGACCCGTAACCCGTGGGATTTGGAGCGCGTGCCGGGCGGCTCGAGTGGCGGCTCGGCGGCGGCTGTGGCGGCCGGCGAAGTGCCGTTCACGCTCGGCTCCGACACCGGCGGCTCGATCCGCCAGCCGGCGGCCTATTGCGGCGTCGTCGGGCTCAAGCCGACGTACGGCCTTGTCTCGCGATACGGCCTGGTCGCCTTCGCCTCCTCGCTCGATCAGATCGGGCCGCTTACCCGCACGGTGGAGGACGCGGCCCACGTGCTGCAGCGGATCGCCGGGCAC
>JAJFMO010000480.1 GCA_020697475.1 Paenibacillaceae bacterium
GGATTCCTCCTTCGAACAAGCTGAATTTGTGCCCGCGGAAGATGCCGGCGCTTCCGCCGTAATATTTGTCTTCCGTGCCGTCCAGCCAGTTTCTCGATTCGGTGGAAGGCCCGTTGTCGCTGGAGAAAAAAATGACCGTGTTCTCGTATTTACCGATCCTCTTTAACGCGGAGACAATTTCCCCTACTCCGTCGTCGACGGCAGCAATCATCGCAGCCATCACCTGTCGATCCCACGGCAGATGCGCGAAGCGATCCATATATTGTTGCGGGGCGTGCATTGGGTAGTGAGGCGCATTATAGGGAACGTACATAAAGAAAGGCTCGCCGGCGTTTTGCTCGATAAAATGTGCCGCTTTACCGGTAACCGCCTCGGTCAAATACTCTCCGTTCTTCCATACTTCCTCGCCGTTATGCCACAGGTCGTGCACCGGGTTGACTCCGCCGCCCTGCCCCCAATAGAAAATATGGGAATAGTAGTCGACACATCCGGCGTGAAACCCGAAAAATTCATCGAATCCACGGGCGTTGGGCTTCGTGTCCAGCTCCGAACCCAGATGCCATTTGCCGAAAATGGCGGTCTTGTACCCCAAAGGTTTCAAAGCTTCCGCAAGGGTAACTTCCCGGCCCGACAACCCCTTCGTGCCCCTCTTCCCACCGAGGATATTGCTGACACCCGTCTTCCGCGGGTACTTGCCGGTCAGCAACGCCGCGCGCGACGGGGAACAGACCGGGGAATTGGAATACCAGTTGGTAAACCTCACCCCATCTGCGGCAAGCCGATCCAGATGAGGGGTCTTCACATGCTCCGAACCGTAACAGCCCAAGTCGCCGTACCCCAGATCGTCGCAGTAAATAATGATCAAGTTAGGCTTATCCATCCGTTTCCCTCCACGTACTTTACTGAACCAAAGCCGCTTGTATCGCCTGGTTTGCTTTCTCGTCTGCATCCTTCAAAGCGGTATTGATGTCCGTCTTCCCGTCGGCGACGTTATTGGAGGCCGCATTCACCAGCGGCAGCACCAGGTTGGAATAAATCGACGGCGCCGGATTCCGCGCGGCTTCGTTCTTGAATACACCCGCCAAATTTTTTCCCTTCAAGAACGCGGAATTTTTGCCGAACTCAGCCTTAATGGCCGGATCTTTCAAAGAGGTCAGTCGCTTGTTCTGGGAAGCCAGAATCTGATTCTCCTTCTCGGTCAGAAACGAGATGACCTGGAACGCTTCTTCCTTATACTTGGTCGTCTGCGAGATCGTCAGCACGTGAGCTTCCAGCCCCAAGCCCCTTCCGGGCGCCTGCGGGAAATTCGGGTACGAAGTAAAGTCCCAATTAAACATCGTTCCCGCCGCTGTCTGCTCCTCGATTCTCCCCAGCATCCCGCTGTAATTGGCCAGCATCGCCAAATTTTGATCTTTCAGAAAAGAATCGACCGGCCCTGGTTTTTTTTCGTTATTTCCAGGCACAGCGCGGATATCCTGATAAACCTTGAACACCGTTCTCCAACCGTCCGTCGCCACCGTCGCCTTGTTCGTCTTCGGATCGACATACGGCAAAGAGAGTACAGAGCCCAGATGTCTTGCGGTAAAAGGTTCCAGCGGTTTATACACAACTCCGCCGTCCGTCCGGGCAACCCTTCGGCCAAGCTCGATCGCGTCGTCCCAGGTCATGCCGTCCTTCGGGTACGATACTCCGAATTTGTCAAAAATGTCCTTGTTGTAGTAAAGCGCGGAGAAGGTGATGGAGTAGGGAATATCGTAAATTTCGCCTTTCGCGCCGAAATCGCGGATATCCGCTATCGTGGTAGGATCGAATTTGTTCATATCGAGGCTGTGAGACTTGATCAAGCCGCTCAGATCCGTCAACAAGTTGAACTTGGTGAAGTCGTTGGTAAACTGGTGAGCGAACATGAACATGTCAGGGATGTCCCCTGCGGTGATATAATCGTCGAGTTTGCGGCCCCCGCCATTAATCAGAAACTCCAACGTAATGTTCGGGAACTTTTTCTTAACCGGGTCCACCATAATCTTCTGCACTTCGTCCTGGGTGTAGCTGCCATGGATTTGATAGACTCGCAATGTAATCGGTTTCGAATTGTTCACAGCCGCCGCGGCCGGTTCATTGCTCCCGCTTGGCGGCTGGCTTTGTGACGCTGAACATCCGACTAGAGACAGAGCGGCAAGCATTAGTACAGAAATAAGCCGGAAACTTAATTTCTTTCCCATACCCGTTCCTCCTCTTACTGTTATTCAACCGGTTGCCAAGGCAGGTGGAATATGTGAGTCGAACAGCGGCGACCGTGTGTTATGTGTTAATGAAAATAACGATGCAAATAAGCAAGCGTCTTGCTCAATCCGCGACGATGCGCTTCCGCCGATCCCTTGTACCGATGGTCTTCCAGTTCGATACATACAGCGCCTTGATATCCCGCCTTGTCCAGCTCGAAGGCGATCGCCGCCCAATCGACGGAGCCTTCCCCGGGAATCGCGTAACGCCACGGGCCTTCGCTGTTCTTGATCGGCTGATCGAAGACGGCGGCATGGCGGCCGTAGAGATACAAGCTCTCCTCGACGATCACGCAATCTTTGGCGTGGACGTGACCTGTTCGGCCGGCAAATTCGCGCAGGAAGCGAATATAGTCAATCCCCAGCCGAAAGAGGTGGGAAGGATCGTAGTTGATGCAGAACGCGGGGGAAGGTACCGCTTCGAACATCGCCCGCAACGTTTCCGGCGTGCAACCGAGCGTCGGATAGTACGGCGCCGGTCCGGGGAACCCTTCCAGAACGATTTTCACGCCAAGCTTCTCGGCATCCGCCACAATCGACGGGAACACTTCCTTGAAGATGGCAAAGCTTTCCTTGCGCGGCATCGCCTTGTCTTCGGGCACCAGACACATGAAGCAAACTTTGCCGCCGAGCTCAGCCGCTTGGGCGATTTGCTTGCGAATGCCTTCTGCAGCGGCGACCCGCTTCGCCTCTTCCTTGCTGAACAGCTGCGGCACCTTCTTCACGTCGAAGCTGCCGATCGCCAGACCGGCCGCGTCAGCGGCCTGCTTCACTTCCCGGGTCAACTCGGGAACGTCCACGACTTCGAAGCCGGCGCCCTTCATCCAGCCCAGCCATTCCTTGTAATTGTCCATGTCGTCGGACAAGGTAACCCCTTTATTCAACCTTACGCCAATGGGATAAATCATATGTATCCGCTCCTTTTTCCCCTCTTAAATTTCCGGTATAACAATCTCGACTTCGCGTTTGATTTCGGCGGAACGCAGAATCCCGTCGATCACGGCCTGGTTGCGCAATATGTGCTGTGCCGGAATCGGCGCCGGTTTCCCCTCTTTAATACAAACGACAAAATCCCGTACCTTCTCATAAAAAATGTCCACGTTATGCTCTTTGATCGGGATCGCACAATCCGTCGGGTGCCCCAGCACATCTTGATAGAGGGTGATCGAACGAACGCCTTTGTCCCATACTCCGCTCATGTTCGCATTTTTCGCAGGGGCCGGCTCCACTTTCAAACCAGCTTCCGTCCCGAGGAAAAGCGTGGGGCCGAGAGAATCCATGTGCATCGCCCAGGCGATCTTGAAGTTAAGCACGACGTCTCCTTCAAACCGGATAAGCGCTTCGCCGAAATCTTCTAC
>JAJFMO010000481.1 GCA_020697475.1 Paenibacillaceae bacterium
CATGTCTCATGAGATCATTGGAAAATCAGTTTTCATAGAAAATGCGATTGTCGACCGGCAAGTATGTATTCTGGACGAGGTGCAACCCCATGAAGATCGTATTTATAGCCTCTGAGGGCGTGCCCTTCGTCAAATCCGGAGGATTGGCGGACGTCGTCGGCTCCTTGCCCAAAGCGTTGCGAAGGCTGGGCGCTGACGTCAGCGTTATTTTGCCTAAACATAGCCTTATTCCTGAGGAATACAGCGGGCGGATGCGGTTTGTATGCAGCTTCTGCGTCAAGGTGGGGTGGAGAAACCAGTATTGCGGCGTGTTCGAGTTATTGTTGGATGGCCTCCGATTTTACTTTATCGATAACGAATATTATTTTAAGCGGGATAAAATATACGGCTATGGCGGCAATTACGACGAGGCGGAGCGGTATTCCTACTTTTCTCGGGCGGCGTTGGAAGCGTTGGAGCACCTCCAGCTCGCCCCCGATCTGATTCACACGCATGATTGGCACACAGGGGCCGTCCCCTATTTATTGAAGACCGAGTATCAGGGGAAGGAATATTACAAGAGGATCCGTACCGTATTTACGATTCATAATTTGCAGTATCAGGGAATCTTTCCGAAAGACGCGCTGGATGATCTTTTGGGAGGAAGGTGGGGAGACTTTACGGCCGACGGGATCGAGTTCTACGGGAATGTGAATTACATGAAGGCAGGGCTGAATTATGCAGATCGGATCACCACGGTGAGCCCGACTTATGCGCTGGAAATCCAAACTCCGTATTTCGGCGAGCAGCTTGACGGATTGTTGCGCCGCAAAGCGCCGCTGTTGTCAGGGATTGTGAACGGGATCGACGATGCGGTGTATAATCCTGCTGCCGATTGTAAAATTATCGCCAATTATGACAGGAGCTCTGCCGGGTTGAAGCAAGTCAACAAGTGGCATATGCAGGAACGATTTCGTCTGCCGGTGCTGGACGATGTCCCCGTGATCGCCATGATCAGCAGATTAACGGAGCAGAAGGGACTCGATCTCATCCTTCGCGTGTTGGATGACATCTTGGCCAAGGATGTGCAGATGATTGTGCTTGGCGCAGGGGATTGTGGCTACGAGGAGGCGTTGAGCGCTGCACAGGAGCGGCATCCGGGCAAGCTTCGAGCTTGCATCGGCTTCGATGAAGATTTGGCTCGCCAGATCTATGCCGGAGCTGACTTGTTTTTGATGCCGTCGCGCTTCGAACCGTGTGGATTAGGCCAGTTGATCGCCATGCGGTACGGAGCGGTGCCGATTGTCCGCGAGACGGGCGGGTTGAACGATACGGTGCAATCCTACAACGAAGCGACAGGCGAGGGCAACGGATTCCGCTTCGCGAATTATAACGCGCATGACATGCTGGCTGAGGTTGAACGGGCGGTTCGAATCTATGAGGATAAAGAGGCATGGCGGTCGATCGTCAAGGAGGCGATGAGCCGGGATTCCAGCTGGGGTCGGTCCGCCTCGCAATACATGGGGCTTTACCGGGAATTAGTAGGGATGCACGAGACTTCGCCGTACGCCGAACAAGTTACTCCCCGAACATCTCAATGAAATTCCGCGCAATCTTGGAAAGGTAGCGGTCTTTGATCCAGATCAGACCGACCTCGGAGTAAAATGGCGTAAGCGCCAGTTCGCGCATCGCAATACCCGGCAGCGGCAAGGAGGCGATGACCGACTTCGGCAAGATCGTTGCGCCGATGCCGGCCGCGACTAGAGAGAGGATAACCGTGATGCTGGAGCACTCGCATAGGACATGCGGTTCTTGGCCGGCCTCGCGGAAAGCCTCCATCATCCGGTTGTGCATACCGGTAGTCAGATTGCTTTTCAAGCTGAGCAAAGGATACTGAGCGAGTTCCGCCATTCCAAGCTTGCGGCTATCCGCAGCTTGGGACCAGCTGTCGGGCAGCAGGGCAACGAACGGGTCGGAAGGCAGGCGCAGAATCGAATAGCGCTCCGGATCTGCAGCGGCCTCGAACGGAAGTCGGGCGACGACGAGTTCCAGGTTCCGCTTCTCAAGCTGCTCCCCGAGCAGGAAGTGATCGCCTTCGTGGATTTTGAAGGTGATATCGGGGTACTGTTCGTGAAATCGCTCAATTCGCTGCGGCAGCAGCGAAAAGCAAGAGACAACGCAGCCGATCGAAAGCGCGCCGAGGATTCCCTCGTCCAGCCCATGCACCTCCTCGATCGTCTCCTGGAATTGGCGCAGCAGTTGCTCGGCCCGGCGTTGCAACAGCATGCCGGCATTCGTAAGGGCCAGGCGTTTGCCGCTGCGGTCGAACAGGGTGACGCCCAGCTCCTCTTCAAGAAGCTTCATTTGCCGGCTGAGCGGCGGTTGCTCCATATTCAAGCGTTTGGCTGCGCCGGTTACTTGTCCTTCCTCGGCGACAGCCAGAAAATAGCGAAGCTGGCGTAGATCCATGTGATAGACAAGCCTCCCCGCAGTATACCTTATAGGTATACTTTTACTACAAAATAGATATTTCCAATATACTCTGCGATCGGTTACAATTCAATTAACAATTCCATCGCAGAAGGATGATTTGACATGACTCAACCGATTCGCATTGAACGCACGACCGCTCCCAAACCGAAACCGAAAGCCAGCGAAGTGGGGTTCGGGAAATATTTTACGGACCATATGTTCATTCTGGATTATGATGACGGCATAGGTTGGCACGATGCGCGGATTGTCCCTTACCAGCCGATTACTCTGGATCCGGCGGCCAAAGTGTTTCATTACGGCCAAACGATCTTCGAAGGGTTGAAGGCGTATCGGACCGAGTCGGGCCAAATCGTGCTGTTCCGTCCCGATATGAACTTGAAGCGATTGAACCGCTCGAACGACCGGATGAGCATTCCGGGTGTCGATGAACAGCTTGGACTGGAGGCGTTGCGCCAGCTGGTCTCGGTCGATCGGGACTGGATCCCGGATGCGCCGGAGACTTCGCTCTATGTGAGGCCGTTCGTGATCGCCACGGAAGCGGCTTTGGGCGTGTCGCCTTCGAAACAGTATAAGTTCATGATCATCACGTCGCCGGTCGGCAGCTACTACGCCGAAGGGATCAAGCCGGTTTCGATCTACGTGGAATCCGAGTATGTTCGCGCAGTGGCGGGCGGGGTCGGCCATGTGAAGACGGCGGGCAACTATGCGGCAGGGCTGAAAGCGCAGGAAGGCGCAACGGCGCAGGGTTGCGCGCAGGTTCTGTGGCTCGATGGCGTGCATCGTAAATACGTGGAGGAAGTCGGCAGTATGAACGTGTTCTTCCGTATTGGCGACAAGGTTGTAACGCCGGCGTTGACCGGGGGATTGTTGCCAGGCATCACGCGGGATTCCGTCATTCACCTGCTGCGGCATTGGGGGATGACGGTGGAGGAACGCCTCGTCTCGATCGACGAGCTGGTTGAAGCGCAGAAGGACGGCAGTCTGAAGGAAATGTTCGGCACCGGTACGGCGGCGGTCATTTCCCCGGTCGGTTCGCTGCATTGGCAGGGCGAGACGATGACCATCGGGGATGGAACGACCGGCGAATTGTCGGCACGCGTGTACGAGACGATGACCGGCATCCAGACCGGCAGGCTTGACGATCCGTTCGGCTGGCGGGTTGT
>JAJFMO010000032.1 GCA_020697475.1 Paenibacillaceae bacterium
GTTGTAGAAAATGTTCGCGAGCTTGGAAATCGGCCCCCCGGCTCTGAGCGACAGCTTGCCGTTACGCAGCACCCAGCCGCCCTTGAACCGCTTCGTGTCTTCCCATTCCTTCGGATAGCCTGGACCAGGTCTCGTCTCGACGTTGTTGAACCACATATATTCCGTGCCCGGACGGTTCGTCCAGACGTTCTTGCATGTGACCGAACACGTGTGGCAGCCGATACACTTATCCAGGTGCATGACCATGGCGATTTGCGTCTTAATTCTCAAGCCAATCGACCTCCTTGAGCGGCCGGATCATCGTCACCGTATCTCGCTGGCTCCCGGTCGGCCCGTAATAGTTGAAGCCGTAGCAAAGTTGGGCGTACCCGCCGATCATATGCGTCGGCTTCATCGTAATCCGCGTGACGCTGTTGTGCGTTCCGCCGCGCTGCTTGTTGATTGCCGTCCCTGGCACACCGAGCGTGCGATCTTGGGCGTGGTACATGTAGGCGATGCCTGGCGGGATGCGGTACGTCAGCACCGCGCGGGCGGCGACCGCTCCGTTGCGGTTGTATACTTCGATCCAATCGTTGTCCTTCAGTCCCAGCGAGGCGGCGTCCTTCTCGTTGAGCCAGACGGTTTGCCAGCCGCGGAACAAGGTGGACATGTTGGTCGTATCGGTAAACATCGTGTGGATACCCCACTTCTGGTGCGGGGTCAAGTAGCGGACGGTCATCCACTTTTGCTTGTTTTCCACTTCCTTCTCGCCTTTGAGAAAAGGTTTATAAGCAAGCGGCGGCAAGTACAGCGGCAATCCTTCGCCAAAGTCGAGCATCACCTCGTGGTCGAGGTAGAAGCTTTGCCGCCCGGTGAGCGTCCGCCATGGAATGCCGTATTCGGTGTTCACTGTGAACGGCGAGTAGCGGCGGTTGTCTTTTTCCAATCCGCTCCACACCGGCGTTGAGATCGCTTGACGCGGCTGAGCGGTGATATCGTTCAAGGTGAACGCTTCTTCCTCGCGCGGAGCGGCGATATCGGCCAACTCCTTGCCGGTTACCGCCTCCATCGACTTCCAGCCGGCGACGGCGCGCTTGCCGTTGGTCGCCCCCGACATGAGCAGGATCGCTTCGATCGCTTGCTTGTCTTCGTACAGCTCGGGATTCCCTTTACCGATGCCCTCCCGCTTGCTGACGCCGAGCCGTTCCTTCAGCTCCTCGTATACAGGCTCTCCGGGGATTCTGACCCCCTTGGCTCCGTAGCCTTGTTTGATGTTCGGCCCAACTGTCGTCATCATCCCGTACACGTTCGGGTAATCGCGCTTCACGATATGGAAATTCGGCATCGTCTTGCCCGGGATCGCCTCAATTTCGCCTTTGCGCCAATCGAGCACTTTGCCGCCCGGCTGAGCGATCTCGCCGATCGTATCGTGGCCAAGCGGAGTGATGATCACGTCCTCGCACGCCGGCAGATGCACCGCCGCCATCTCGGAGAAAATCCGGCTGATTTCGCGGAACGCATCCCAATCGCTGCGGGCTTGCCATGGCGGGATGATCGCCGCATTGAACGGGTGCACGAACGGATGCATGTCGGTGCTGCTTATATCGTACTTCTCGTACCATGTGGCGGCGGGCAGCACGATGTCCGAGAACAGCCCCGAACTCGTCATGCGGAAGTCCATACTGACTAATAGGTCGGCTTTGCCTTCCGGCGGCTTCGACTCTGTCTTCACGGTTTCCGGCCGCCACGACTGCTCCGTATCGGTCAGCACATGCGAATCTCCGCCGACCAGATGCTTGACGAAGTATTCGTGCCCCTTGCCGCTGTCACCGAGCAAATTCGATCTCCAGTTGAAAAAGACGCGGGGAAAGTTGCGCGGGTCGTCCGGGTTTTCCAGCGCCCATTCGATATCGCCCGCCTTGATTTTTTCGACGAGGTCGGCTACAACCTCATGATCGCTCGCGCCTTCACCCCTCGCTTCCCTCACCAGATCGAGCGAGTTTTGCGAAAACTGCGGGAACGACGGCAACCAGCCGAGCCGAGCCGCCATCGCGTTGAAGTCGGCAGGGTGCATCCGGCTGTAGGTGCCGCCCCATGCCGTTTCCTTGTCGTCGGGAATCGGTTCGTAATGGAATTGATCCGTATGGAAGTAAAAATACGATGTGCCGTTCTGCAGCCGCTGCGGCTTCAGCCAATCGTTAGCGAACGCCACCTGCTGCCAGCCTTCGAGCGGACGCACTTTCTCCTGGCCGACATAGTGCGCCCATCCTCCGCCGTTCACACCTTGCGAGCCGGTCAACAAAATCAAGTTCAAAATCGCGCGGTAAATTTGGTCGCTATGGAACCAGTGATTCGTGCCTCCGCCCATGGCGATCATCGACTTGCCGCGCGTGCGCGCCGCGTTGTCGGCGAATTCCCGCGCTACTTGCGCGACGTGCCCCGCCTTCACTCCGGTGATCGGCTCTTGCCAAGCTGGCGTGTATGCCTTTGTGTCGTTGTAATCTTGCGGATAGTCGCCGGCCAGGCCACGGTTCACGCCGACATGCGCCATCATCAGGTCGAATACAGTCGCCACTTGAATTGTGCGGCCATCCTGTCCTTGCAGATGCTTGACCGGAACGCCTCGTTTCACCGTGCCGCCGGCCTCCTCGGTGAAGTAAGGGAACTCGACCAACGCCACTCCGTCAGAGCTGTCCAGGAAACTGAGCCGCGGATCCAGTTTCGTCCCAGTCTCATCGACCATGTCCAAATTCCACTTGCCGCTTTTGTCCCAGCGATGGCCTTGGCTGCCGTTGGGCACAGCCGGGCGATCTGCCGTTTCGTCCCACAGCACCGTTTTCCACTCGCCTAATGCATGCCCTTCGAACAGCTCGTCGGCGCGCAGGAAACGTCCGGCACGCAAGCTCGGTTGCCCATCTCCCTCGAGAACGATCAAGAACGGCAGATCGGTGTACGTTTTCGCATATCCCTGGAAGTACGGAACTTGCTTATCGACGTAAAATTCCTTCAAAATGACGTGCGTCATCGCCATCGCCAACGCGCCGTCCGTACCTGGACGAGCCGGCAGCCAAATGTCGGCGAACTTCTCGTATTCCGCGTAATCGGGGCTGACTCCGACCACCTTCGTCCCGTTGTAGCGAGCCTCGACCATGAAATGCGCGTCCGGCGTACGGGTTTGCGGCAGATTCGTTCCCCAGATAATGAAGTATTTCGTATTAAACCAGTCCGCGCTCTCCGGAACGTCCGTCTGATCGCCCCAAATTTGCGGCGAGGCCGGCGGCAAATCGGCGTACCAATCGTAAAAGCTCAAGATCGTGCCGCCGATCAGCGACAAAAACCGCGTGCCCGCGGAATAACTGACCATCGACATCGCAGGAATCGGGCTGAAGCCGGCCACGCGATCCGGACCGTATTTCTTGATCGTGTGGATTGAAGCTGCCGCAATCATCTCGCAAGCGTCATGCCAATCGGCACGCACAAACCCGCCTTTGCCCCGCTGACGCACGTATTGCGCGCGTTTCCCAGGGTCGTTGACGATGGTCTGCCACGCTTGCACCGCGTCTTTGCCCTGCGCCCGCTGCGCTTTCCACAGCTCATACAAATCCCCGCGAATATATGGGTATTTCACGCGAATAGGGCTGTACGTATACCACGAATAACTGGCCCCCCGCGGGCAACCGCGCGGCTCGTATTCGGGGAAATCCGCCCCGGTCGTCGGGTAGTCGGTCTGCTGCGTTTCCCACGTGATAATGCCGTCCTTGACGTGGATTTTCCAGCTGCACGAGCCGGTACAGTTGACCCCGTGCGTGGAACGCACCACTTTATCGTGCTGCCAACGGTTGCGGTAGAGGCTCTCCCAATCACGCGGTCGCACGTTCTCCTCCGTCCAGCCGTCGTTGATTCGCTCGCCGCGTTGCAGATGTTTGAAGTGTTGCAAAAAGTGGCTCTTCGTCTTCGCCATCCCTACACACCCTTTCCCCTATTGATCGTTGCTCCCAGCCATACCCAGGGGGTTGAACCGATCCCCCAGCAGCCTGAACGAGTCTTCGCTCTCTTGCAATTCTTCGATAAATACCGTCAAATCCGCCGCATTGGCCGCGACGAGAATGAGCCGCTGCAGCCTGTCCAATTCCCGAATGCCGCGGATTAGCCGCTCGACGTGCTCCGGCACGTTATCGAAACGGATCTGCAATACGGCCAGCACTTCCTCGCGATCTTGTGCGAGCATCTCTTCCTCAAAAGACGACGTTTCTTGGAAAGCTTCCACAACAATCTCCTCCCTCTTCATGGTTTCATCAACTTGTAGTAATCCGATACCAACCGTTTCTGGCAAGCCTTAGCCGCTTCTTCGTAAAAAGCAACCAGTTCCTCAGCCGCCCCGGTCAACTCGTCGCTGCTGAACGTTCGGCTGCGCTTCTCTCCTGCGCCTTCCCCGAAGCTCAAGCGGATCGTCCATCCGTGGGGTTCAGCTTCCGCTGTTGCCGTCACATCGTATGAGTGCAAATGATGCCGGGAAAATTGATCGATCAACCGTTGATAACAATCCGGCAAGGCGAGTCGGAGCGGCTTCTCTCCCGCCGACAGTCCTTTTGCCTCAGCCTGCTGATTCGCGTGCGAGCTCATGTTTCACCACCCCTGTCCTTTGCAGCAATCGTCCTTCGTCTTGGTTATGCAGCAAGTCCACAATGATGAGGGCGTCGAATCTCTTCAACACTTCAATGTAATCACCGTCACTGCCGAGCAGATCTTTAATCTCATTAACCATTCTTCTTAGCAGGTCGTGATCGCGGGTGAGAGCGGTGATCGTCTTTTTAACCGTCGGATCCGCCTTGACCAAATCGAGGTATAGTCCTTCCTCTTCGGACTCCGCATGGCGCAGCGTTCGGCTTTCCCAATGCTCTACCGCGACACAGGCAATTTCCATTGCCTTTTGAAAGTCTTCATGCGCCACGCATTGCCTCAGCAACTCCGTCAATTCGATCGCTTCGCCCAAGGCGGCTTCGTGAATCGTTGAGTGGCTGTCCCATTGTTTTAGCGCAGGTCCTGTCATACTTCTCTCCTCCTTTATTTGATCTCATTTTCGATACCGAGCCGTCAACCAATGTGCAGCCGATCCATCAGCTTTAGCCAGAACACGAGAATCAAGCTAGCCAAGGCTGCCTCCGACAACGCCATGAAGCCGATCGCGTAATGCCCGGTGACCCCATACAGCACAGTCAGAATCAGCGGCGGGAAGAACCCGCCCAAGCCCCCTGCGGCGGATACGATCCCGTTCACAATCCCGATCTCATTCGGAAAATGGAACGGGACGAGCTTGAACACCGCCCCGTTGCCAATCCCCCCGCACACCGCTACCGACAAACATCCGACGGTAAAGAGCGGCATCGCCAAACCGATCGACAGGAGGATGCCCGACACGGTCAAACCGGCGAACACATAGGTCAGCACCGTATAGGGGTTAAAGCGGTCGGACAATAGTCCGCCGACAGGACGCATCAACGTCGCCAGCACGATAAATCCGGCAGTTCGCAAGCCCGCATCGACTTTGTCGAGCGAAAACTGGTTCACGAAAAAGTTCGGCAAGTACAGCGTCAACGCCACGAACGAGCCGAACGTAATAAAGTAAAACAAGCAAAAAAACCACAGTTTTTGTGACTTGTACACTTTGCCGAACTGGCCGAAAAACGCGACTTTCGCCCTCTCCTCTTTACGGTCGCCCATGATGAGAAATAGAACGATAAAGACGGCGAGCAACAGCAAGTAACATCGGACCGTTGTCTGCCAACCCAGCGCGTTGGCCAGCACCGGCGCCGAGAACGACGTGACTGCCGTTCCAATGTTGCCCACCCCGTATATCCCGTTTACGGTCCCTTGTTTTTCCCGCGAAAAGTATTTTGGGAGAGAAGTAACCCCAATGGAGAAGGCGGCGCCACCCAGCCCAAGCAAAAATCCGCTGATCATCAGATCGAAGAACGTGCGGGAATAACTCAAATATGTAACCGGAAGGAGCAGGATGATAAACCCGGCGACAAACATCGTTCGCGATCCGTATCTTTTGGTGAAAAATCCGAGCGGGATCCGCAGCAGCGAACCAAGGATAACAGGAATCGCCGTCACCCATGCCAGTTGATTGGATGTGAGGGGAATATCAGCCTTAATGTAAGGAAGTAAGGAAGAAATGAGGACCCAAACCATGAACGATACGGCCAAACTGATCGTTTGCAGCGTCAGTTGCATTTTCCCATTCGACATGTTCTTCGCCGCCCCTCATAAAAATTTCCATCTTTCAACAAAGTATAGCGTACTCGCTCATCCAAATATAGTGAATTTATGGCAAACATTATGTGACGTAAATCACAATGATTTGGGACGATTTCGTGACGACGCTTAGGGCAAGGGTTAATATTCCCAGCAAAACCAATTTGTAACCAAATGAAAGAGCTCTTGCCCGTGGACGGACAAAAGCTCTTTATCATCATCGGCTATCCCCGATATTCCCCGATCAACCGTGTGACCCAGGCGAATAGCTGCCCGGTACGTTGCCCATGGATATCGACAATCGATTCCAATTGTTAATGGTGTTAATTAGTACAATCAAGTCCACATACTGCTTTTCGTCAAAATGTTCCCGCACCCGCTCATACAACTCATCGGGAACACCTTTGGCGGCGATCAACGTGACGGCTTCCGTCAACTCCAGAACTATTCGCTCCGCCTCGCTGTAAAACGGTGCTTCCCGCCAAGCATTCAGCAAATAGATGCGCTGCTCCGTCTCCCCGATGTGTCTCGCGTCTTTCGTATGCATATCAAGGCAAAAGGCGCACCCGTTAATTTGCGACGCGCGAATTTTGATCAATTCGATCAACTTACGGTCAAATCCGGTCGTCCTGGCGTACTCTTCGAACTTTCGCATCAGTCCGAAAGCGTCCGGCGCGACCTTCACATAATTGACTCTCTGCGACATGGTGAGCTCTCCCTTCAGATATTGAACGTTGCGATTTCATTATAGCACTGGAGCTTGTCGCAAGAAAATTTTGTAAGAAAATCAGGGTTGGAGCTTCAATTGTGGTGCAGCGTTGCGGAAATAGCGATATCCCGAATAGATCGTCATGATTACTGCCACGTACAGCAGAGTCATATCCAACCTGAAAGAAGTGAACAACGCAATGGGATAATTATTCAGCAATATCGCCGCAATGGCCGCCACTTGCAGCACCATCTTGATCTTGCCGTAACGGTCTGCTGCCAGCGCGGTTTTCTGCGCTGAAGCGAGGATTCTGATCCCCGTAACGAAAATTTCTCTGCCAATGATTGCAACGGCCGCCCAAGCGGGGACCAGGTGCAATTGAACAAGCATAAGCAGGGCAACGGAAATCAACAATTTATCCGCCAACGGATCGATCAGTTTGCCGAAGTTTGTGATTTGGCTGTATTTTCGTGCAATATAACCGTCGAGTTTATCTGTGGCTGCGGCCAAAATGAACAAACCTACAGCAATGTAGCTGCCGTATTCGTCAAGTAAAGCAAGCAAGTCGAAACGCTCCGTCATCCAAACCGGATAAGGTTGAAGTGCCAAATAGAATAACGGGATTAAGCCGATTCTTGCGACGGTAATTTTATTCGCCAGGTTCACTCGTAACTTCCCCTTTCTCCTGTACACTCCGTGGAAATGACAACTGTCTCCCAATTACATTGGCAGATACGGCTTTCATTCCCATTTGTTGCGACCATACGGACAACTGGCCGATATGATGGATTTCGTGGACGATAATATGGCGCATGATCTCTCCGAAAGTGTAGGGTATCAAAGGAGTGGTTGCACTTTCTTTTTGCTCATTCCAATCAAACACAAATTCTGCAATCTCCGGCCGGTATTTCTTAGAAAGGAACCTGATTTGTTCTAAAAATTTGTAGTCCCCGGCGTCGGGAATTTCATCCGGCTCCTTCTTCATCCTTTTAATCCAACAAATCTCCGTATCCACAATGTGAAACAAAGTAGCAGGAAACGTACCCAACCCTCCCGTACGTATTTGAGCCCATTCTTCATCGCTCAGTTGCTCGCACCAGGCAAACCATTCATCTCTTACTTGCCAATTGTAAAGAAAAAGTTGCAACAAGATCAAATCCCTCCTACACAATTTCATCTACAGCTGCGATTCCTTACATTGTTCCTGCTGTTTACGCCACCCATATCGCGTTATGCCCCGTGGCTTATACACTGACAGTATCACAATCGCGAGCAACACCAACAGGCCTCCCCCGGGGTGAAGGAATTGGATCCAGCCCCCTAGCCCGAGATCAGTACTGGGGTCTGCCGCTAAGCTTGCCATGTAGCTAATCGGCTCCTGCTGCGACAGTAAGACGATGGTGGCAAAGACGGTTAGCAGAAGTTTCGCCAAGACCCAGTAGTGTCGGAACAAGCCCCATAAGGTACCCTGTGACATGATAAGACCCGTAAGCAGCGAGGCGAAGGCCAACGGGATGAAGACGAACCTGATGATTGTCTCCATCGCGATAAAGGCAGCACGAACCGTCTGTGCATCCTGGCTTGTCTGAGTGGCGACGACGAGAGCCAGGTAAGCAACGACCGCGCCAAGCCAGCCGACTGAGGATGTGACATGCGCTGTCAGCGCGAACTTGCGGAGGCTGGGGCTCATCGTCATGGCTGTTGCCCTGCGTGTTCCATGTTCGATGACGGGTCTCCGGACGACATGTGTTGACCGGGTCCGTGGCCACCATGCAAGCCGGTGAGGTGCAGGACGACAAACAGCAAAACGACGACGATTGCGATGAACCCAGACACCTTCACCCAGCGTGGTGTGCGCGGCGGCCGATCCTCGGTCGGCCTCACGCCGTTATCGCTGTTGGAGTTTGATAAATTCCTCATTGAGACTTCCTCCTTTTTGTTTGCGTAATCTCTTAGCACGAGGTCGAGTATAGCAATGTTTCGTGAACGGATGGTGAACGAAGATTCACTCTCTTACCGGGAGCGTAAAAGTGAAGATTGACCCCTTGCCCACTTCACTCTTCACAAGAATGGGGCTTTGATGGAGGTCCAAGATGTGCTTAACAATGGACAAGCCGAGCCCTGTACCTGTCTTTTTCGTTCGGGATTTGTCTGCTTTATAGAATCGTTCCCATATTGCCTCCATATCCTCTTGTCTGATTCCCGGACCATGATCTCGGATCGAAACGACCGCTTGTTCATCTTTTTTCAAAGTCACTTCGACGAAGCTGTCGGGAGAGGAAAATTGCAAGGCATTTTGAAGCAAATTGACGATCACTTGATCAATCCGATCCGGATCGGCAAATACGCGGAAGTCTTGTATTTCTTCAGATATCAATTCCACATGGACTTGTTTCTTCACAAATTCAGGTTCTGTGCGTGCCACGACTTGACGAACCAGCTCCGACAAATTAAAGATGACAGGCCGGATTTCGAGCTGCCCCGCTTCCAGTCGGGCGATATCGAGAAGATCTCCCACCAGCTTCATCATTCGCTCGGTCTGTTCTTTCATGATCGTCAAATAATGGCGTTTTCGTTCGCTCGGGATCGTATCATCCAGAAACGCTCTGACAAACCCATGTATCGAAGTAAGAGGAGAGCGCAAATCGTGGGAAACGTTAGCTACAAAATCCTTTCTCAACTGATCCAAGCCAGCCAGTTCCTGGGCCATATAATTGAACGTCTCCCCCAATTGTCCCAGCTCATCATGTGTCTTAATGGAGACTCTTTGATCGAATTGGCCCTTGGCGATACGGAGCGCAGCCCGATTCATTTCTCGGAGCGGGGCGGCAATTCTTTTGGAAAGGTAGTAGGCAAATAAGCCTGTAATGGCAATAGAAATAATTGAGGACAAGGCAAAAGAGTGAACCACCGTATACAATTTGTTGCGATCAAAATGTTGATGAATGCCGGTCAGATTGTTCTGAAACAGCAAATAGTATGTAAGGTCAAAAACGAAATGCGATACAATTAATATGACAATATACGTGATAAACAGCTTCAAAAAAATACTTCTGATTTGAATCACGGGTTTACCACCTCAAATTTATATCCGACTCCTCTTATCGTTTTCACATTCCAATTAGGGTTGGAATCCCCCAATTTTCCTCGAATCCTTTTAATATGCACATCGACGGTACGCGGATCTCCCTCGAAATCCAACCCCCATATTTGATCAAGCAATTGCAGGCGCGTGAATACTTGATTGGTATGCGAGGCAAGAAAAAACAGCAGCTCCATTTCCTTGGGCGGCAGCACAAACTCATGCCCTTCGCAGATCACCTTATATTGAACAAGATCAATCTTCAACATGGGGAGTTCAACGATTTCATTTGCCTCGTACATCGGATCGGTCCGCCGCAATACCGCTTTTATCCTCGCCATCAATTCATTTGGATCAAAGGGCTTCACCAAGTAATCATCCGTTCCCAGGTCGAAACCTTTAAGCTTGTCGTAGCTTTCTCCCTTCCCGGTCAACATAATAACAGGAGTTTTACCAAATCTCCTTATTTCCTTGCAAACTTCCCAACCGTCCATTACAGGCATCATAATATCCAGGATGACAAGATCAGGAGGGTGATCATGAAACACTTCCAATCCTTTCATTCCATTGTCGGCGACATGAACGATATACTCACTTTTGTCCGCATATAAAGAGATCAGTTCACAAATATAAGGATCGTCTTCAATGACTAAAATTTTTACTCTCTTGTTCATTCAGCGTCCCCCCAATCTAACACCTAAAATAACATTTTATTGTGAATGGAAAATGAACGAATGGATCACGAAAAAACAAAAATGCCCCCAAACTCGCAAACTGCGAGCTCGAGAGCATTATCTTCACCATCTACAATCTTATCGGATATCCCAGGATCGACATCAGCGCATTTTCCGCCTGTGTCGTATCCAAACGGCTATACTGCACGATCACCGGGATGTCGCTTTCCACCTTGATCGCGTAGGGCACGCCAAGAGGAATTTTTTCGTCCCCTTTGCGCATCAGGCTTGTCCGGATATGCCTCGTACGCAAGCCTGGAACAACTTCCTCGATGTCCTCGATCGGCTGGCGATCTTCGAAGTAGATCGTAATCAGCAACTTTGCATCGCTTTCCCCGGTGTTAAGCACACAAATCGACTCGTGGCTCTCCATTTCACCGCTGCTTTTCGGAGGGATGTAGCCGTCAGGGATAAACCACAACGTTTCGCCTAAAGGTTTTCTGCTCATATCGTCACTCCTCGACTTCTATTTAATGCAGTTAACTACTAACAAGTTGCATCCGCTGCCAGCTTTGCTAGTTTTGTTCCTTATCCGAATGTGACTCCATCTCACTTGAACCGGAACCGGATCCCAACTCACCGACCGCGTGCATCCGAAATTTCCCCGGCGGGCTGCCCACCTTACGCGTGAATAACCGGTTGAAAAACACCGGATCTTCATACCCGATCAACCCCGCCACTTCAGCAATGGTCACATCGGAATCGGCCAGCAGTTGCTTCGCCCGGCGAATGCGAATATCGTGCAACATCTCAATCACACTTTGCCCGAAGCTTTGCCGCATCACCCGGCTCAATTGCCGCACACTAATGTTGAAAATTTCTGCAAGCGAAGGCAACGTTATCTTTTGATCAAAATTCCGCTCCATATAGCCTTGAATTCGTCTCGCCATCATGCTCTGATTCGAAAGTGACGACTCCGACGTCCGCTTGCGCTGTCTCATCGCTTTGTAGTAGGTGGACAGCAGCAACAGCAACTCAATCAACTGCAGCCGGATCAAAATATGGCCGGTTGACTGCGGATCGGCACTATCCTTGATCATGTTGGCTAGCAGCAGATGAACCCGCTCCGCATCCTCCTCGCGTAAATTCAAGCGATGGTTGAAGCGCTCCGACCGATCGAGGAACGGGTGTACATAAAAATAGTCCATCGACTGCGAAATCTCCAACTCCCGCAACAGTGAATCGTGAATCAGCCCAGGCAAAAACAAGCAGTTAATAATTTCTATCCGTTCGCCTTCCTGGAAACTGTAAGTATGCGTTTCACCAGGGTTAATAATGAAAACATCGCCTGCTCGAATCGGGTACTTCTCTTGCTCGAATACATGAGAGCCTTGCCCGCGCACGACATAAACCAGTTCGACAAAATCGTGGCGGTGCAAGGCTGGGGTGTTTTTTGTGCCATGCGAAACTTGATGGATGAAGAAGGGGAAGTCCTCCTTCATAAACCGGCTGCTCGTCAACTCGTGCATATGGGAAAGCTCCCCTCCTTATTCCATCGGCGTCCAGTCTTGCAGCCTTCCGCTATTCGTAACGGTTGATTAGCGCACCGCCGGCACGTCGACGACGGCACCGCCGTTCATTTGCGAACGAATCGCGGCTTCGATGACCTCCTGTGCCGCTAAAGCGTCCGCCCCTGAAGCGTCGATCCGCTCCGGCTCAACCTTATCCCGCACCTGCTCGATGAATCGCTCGATCCGATGGTTGAACGTGTCGTTGAACCCGTGCATCCCTTTGAAAATCGAATTGCGCAGCACGAGCAGCTCGTCGCTTTGATGCGGATAGAACGTCATGTTCTCGTACACATTGTCGATCGTAAAACGTCCTTGATGCCCAGCAACTTCGCAAAATTCGATCGGATGGCGCAGCGACATATCGTAGCTGCCTGTCAAGTGACCGACCGCCCCGGAAGCGAACTCCATGTTGATCGATGCCGTCGACCACGAATTGCGGCCCGGCGCTTTCGTCATGAACGCTTGCACCCGCCGCACATCCCCGGCAAAAAACCGCATTACATCGATCGAGTGAGGATGCAAAGCGCGCAGATGGAACCACTCGGTTTCGTCCGATTTGTTTGCGATTGTCAGCCGCATATTGATGAACAGCAACTGCCCCAGCTCGCCCTGCTCTACCAGTTGCTTCGCCCGGTACGCCGCCGGCGTGAACCGATGATTCAGGTTGCACGCCAAGCGAACGCCCTTTTCTTTGGCGAACGCCACCAT